>NZ_VEKZ01000066.1:0-20782 GCF_007681465.1 Siminovitchia fortis | reverse complement strand
GCGAAGCTTTTTCGAGGAAAGGAGTGTGAAGTTTGCTAGTCGCTGGGCGCTGGAGCTGGACAAGGAAAGGCTTCTTTTGAAAAAAATTTTCATATCAGCTTATACTTCCTTTTGCTTTAAGAAATCCCCCGTGCTTGCGGGGGATTTTAAACTTGCCATTCAGCCAACGAATTCAATACATATGACGGCTGTTTTTCTTTCATCTCCAAAGCTTCTTTTGTCGTTACACCTGTATGGACGAGAAGCGTGTCCATTTTAATATTAATGCCTGCCAAAATGTCCGTGTCGTAATTATCGCCGACCATGAGCGTCTTTTCTTTAGGAGTGCCAAGTACTTTTAAAGCCTGCTCCATAATGATGGAGTGTGGCTTGCCTATGAATATGGGCTCCGTTTGAGTCGAAACAGACACAACAGACGTGATCGCCCCGTTACCCGGAAGCAATCCTTTTTCCGTCGGCAGCGCTGTGTCGCCATTCGTGGAAAAGAACAAGGCTCCGTTCCGGACGAAAAGGCAGGCTTTCGCCAGCTTTTCATATGTTATTTTACGGTCAATTCCCATAATGACCGCCTCCGGATCCTTGTCTGTCAGATTGAGGCCTTTTTCTTGCAAGGCGGATATAAGCCCTGTTTCCCCAATAACATAAATTGACGCGTCAGAATGGTTTTCATATAGATAATCTGCCGCTGCCATGGAGGTTGTAAATATATCCTCCTCTTTCGCCTCAATTCCAAAATGATTTAAATGATCAGCCACTTGACCGGGCGTTTTCGAGGAATTATTAGTGACAAATAAATAGGGAATTCCCTTTTTCTTTAAACGGGCTACAAACTGGACAGCCTCAGGAATACTTTCTTTGCCCCGGTACATTGTGCCGTCCAGGTCAATCAGATAGCCTTCATACTTTTTCACCGGAATCCCCCCTTTCCAAACATCACTTTTTAAATGCTGATACAGGCCCCAATTCGTTTGTTAAATACTCCCTTACTTTTGGCGCAAATTGTTTAAGGGCGTTGATTTCTTCCTTCAGCATCGATTGCACCTGTCCATGGTCAACCTCAATATATTGCTGTACAAGCATCTTACGAAAATTAATAACGGTTTTAAGGCTTTCGCTCATGTCATCTGTAATAACTTTTTCATCAGTAAGAATATCAATGATATCATCATAACTTCCCGGATCCCTCATGATAAAACCATCAATCATGGCGTTGCCGGTATCAAGAATGGATTCGATGACAGTTTGCGCAATTCTTTCAAGCGCGTTTTTTTCAACCATTGACTCCCACTCTTTTTTCTCTTTAAACAGCTGGATCTGTCTTTCCATATACATCAAAGTTTTTTCTATTTTTTCACGATCAACAAAATACACGGTTCCGATTACCTCCATGAGTTATTATCACTATTTTATCAAATAAATGGGCGGTGGACGAATAGATGCAGCGGACAAGGGCAATTTAAACATAAAAAAGGTGGTCACTCATATGGATGAAACACGCCGGGACGGCGATCATCTCGACAAAGAGGAATTCACATATACAGATGTTTCCACTGTGGAAACACGTAGAAATTTCCTTATTCCAGAGGAGCTTCCCGAAGGATCTTTTGGGGCGCCGAAAGGAAAACATACTCGCGTTGAAAATAAATCCACTCCTTGGAAAGAAGGGCAGCGCCCTTACAGTGCTTTTAACTACGAATTCAAGTCCATGCACCAAAACAGGCCCCGGAAGTTCCCGGGTGCCCATCCGACACATGACGACCCAAACCGGGACACGGAACCGCCATACGAAGACAGCTGACCCGGCAAAAAATGGCCAAGACTTTGCTTGGCCATTTTTCATGGAACGGGGGTACAGGCACCTCCGCTTTTCTTATTTATCCACCTTTCTCAATACAAAATACGCGCAGCCAAAGTTGCAGTATTCATAAAGATAATCCGATAAAGTGCTGATCTTTGTATCAAATGATGCCTTATGGTTGTCATCTGAAAAAAAACCCTTCAGACGAAGCTGGCCATATCCCCAGTCACCGACAATGTAATCATATTTGATCAATATATCGCTGAAGCGGGCTCTTAACGCTTCCTCATTGAAGCCGTCCCTGAATTCTTCAACAAGCTCGTATTGCTTATTTTGTATCGCAACCAATTATCTCACCCGCTTAGTTTATTTCATCATCTTCTTTAAATTATAACTGAAACGGCAACAATTTCTAGTAAAAAAACTGCATTACCGCACATCCTACTATAGAGGAGGTGTATTTTTTGAAAACAACAGGGGTTGCATCGATTGTCCTAAGCGTCATGATATTGGGTGCCTGTGCGGCTAATGAGCGCCAGACCGCAAATAATGATGCGGTTTACAAAGAAAGCGGGAACACGGTCAACAGAGATGACAGGCACGATTTATATAACCGTTCAAATAACAATAATAAATACGGCTTTGTGCGCGAGGTTAAAAGCCCGGTTCCGGGCGAGACAGCGGATATTGGTCGCGGTGATGCTTTGGATAGGGAAAAAACCGCCAGCATGATCAGCAAAATGACCGTTGCACTCCCAAATGTCCTCGACAGCAGTGTCGTGGTAACAGACGCGGAGGTATTGATTTCCTATAAGCTAAGCGAAACGGATAATAAAACGAGGTTTGAGACAGCTGACCAGGTAAAGAAAACAGCCATGTCTGTAGTTCCGCGCTGGTACCACGTATATGTTACAGATGATCCGGCTTTAAGGCAATATGTTGAAAATATCGGTTCCATTAATCCTTATACAGCGAATAAAAATAAAGCGATCACAGACACTATACGGATGATGAAAGAAAGTTCCCCCCAAGGACGAAAGGTAAGTGACACAGAAAATGAGAATGGGGAAACAAAAGAAGACCGAATGATCAACTCAAGATAGCCTTTATATGTGGCCCGTGATTTTCATGGGCCTGCTTGTTTTTCTGCAAATGAAGAAAAGGAGGTGTCGGTTCATTTGAGAGTTATTTTACTCTTGGCGATCATGATATTTTTTTCGGGGATATCGGCTGAGGCAGGCGAAATGACGCAGTCTGAGATGTATGAAAAAAGAATGGAGCTGTATAAAAGGACAGAAATGACTACAGGAGTTCCATGGTTTTATATAGCTGCCGTAGACCAATACGAACGCAGTATCCGGCATGTCAGAAAAGATTTGCCGAAACCAGGCGGCCTGACCGGTATATACATTCAGCCCGAATATTGGAAAGGCTTCGCCAATCCCGATGATAAGGATGTCAATCCACTGTCCATCAGTTTTTTCAATGGATTTGGACAGGATGGTAACGGCGATGGAAAAGCAGACCTCAATAATGAAGAAGACGTTTTATTTACAATCGGAAATTACCTGGCCCAATATGGGGTAGATGACACCAGGTTCCGAATTGCTTTATGGAATTATTACAAAAGAGATAAGACCGTCGGAGCCATTATGGCCAATGCGAAAGTTTATAGGAAAATAGGCCGGATTGACCTGGATGAAAAATCATTTCCCATCCCAAAAGGCTTTAACTATACGTATCATAATACGTGGGGAGACCGCCGCGGATGGGGCGGCCGGAGAATCCATGAAGGAACCGATATTTTTGCCGGATATGGCGCCCCTGTCCGGGCAGTTGCTTACGGTGTTGTGGAACTAAAAGGATGGAATAAATTTGGGGGTTGGCGGGTTGGCATCAGGGATTTGAACAACACCTACCATTACTATGCCCACTTAAATGGCTTTGCCAAGGGTTTGAAAATTGGAGACGTTGTAAAACCCGGTGAGGTCATCGGCAGTGTTGGGAGCTCAGGATACGGTCCTCCCGGAACAGCCGGAAAGTTTCCTCCGCATCTTCATTTCGGGATGTACAAGGACAATGGGATTAACGAATGGTCATTTGACCCTTATCCCCATTTAAAAGCGTGGGAACGGGCCGAAAGAAAAAAATGAAGCTTTGGGATGCGTACCCAAAGCTTCATTGAATATTTAAGCTCTTCTTTTCGCTTCGTTTGCCTTAGAGATTGCCCAAGCGACACTCGCTCCAAACCCGCCCCAAATAATAACAACTCCGATAATCATCATTGCAATTGCGCTGCCGCTCATTATCCTACCTCCCTTTCGTCAATCTCAGACTCATAATCGAGATCATGGCCTTTCCATGGTTTCAATGACATCAGGATACCAAAGAACATTGCACCGAGTGCAACGGTCCATCCGTATTTAAACAGGAATTCGCGCGGATAGTCACCCCCGCCATAATCTCCGACAAGGTTTTGACGCAAGTTGTCAAACATCATATAGCCGAGAACTACCGGAGTGATGACCGATAATGAAATTCTCCACCAGGCACCCAATTTGATATCTGAAACAGCATCTGCATAAGACTGAAGCGGTTTCAACTGTTTTGCAAACCATGCGATAAAGATTACCTCGAACAGGCCAGCCATCGCAACTCCAAATTGGTTAATGAAATAGTCGGCAACATCAAGCAGGTTCAAGCCGTTTTGTGTAGCGAAGGCAAGGGATACAATCGCTGTCAACCCGCCCCCAAAAGCGACCGCTTTGTTTCTTGAAACATTGAATTTTTCCTGAATACCTGCCATATACGTCTCTACAATGGAGATCAGTGATGTCAACCCTGCAAGTGCCAGCGATACGAAGAACAAAATACCAAAAACTTGCTGGAAGCCGGGCAACTCGTTGATGATGGTCGGAAAGACTGAAAACGCAAGCAGCACTCCGCCTTGTACAACCTCATTGACACCGACACCTTGTTGTGCCGCCATAAATCCTAATGCCGCAAATATGCCGAAACCGGCGAGCAGCTCGAAACCTGAGTTCGCAAAACCCGTAATAAAAGCGCTGTTTGTAATGTCGGTTTTCTTCGGCAAATAGCTTGAATAAGTAATCATAATGGCAAAACCAATGGATAAACTGAAGAAAATTTGTCCGTATGCGGCAACCCAAACCTTTCCGTTTCCGATTGCACTCCAGTCCGGTTTAAAGAACTGGTTCAATCCCTCAACCGCTCCATCTAATGTAAGGGCACGAATTACAATTATCGTAAATAATACGACAAGCAACGGAATCATGATTTTGTTTCCTGCTTCAATCCCTTTTTTAACCCCTGCAAATAAAATCCCCAATACGATGATCCAAACTAAAATTAGTGGAATTAGTACGCCGGGAACGAAGCTGCCCATGGAAGCCGTGTCGCCCACTTTCAAATAGTCCGCGACAAGGAAGTTCGTTGTATCACTGCCCCAAGCTATGTTAAAGGAAAAATAGGTATAAGCCAGGGCCCAGGCAATAATGACTGAATAATATGTGGCGATAACGAATGAAATGCCGATTTGCCACCAGCCGATCCACTCTCCGCCCCTCCGGACTCTTGCCAGGGAAAGCGGTGAAGATCCCCGGTATTTGTTGCCGATCGTAAACTCCAAAATCAGCAATGGAATTCCGGCCGTCAACAAGGCAAACAAGTAAGGAAGAAAGAAGGCTCCTCCTCCATTATCATACGCAACAGCCGGGAAACGCCAAATGTTTCCAAGTCCAATCGCAGAACCTACAGCGGCAAATATAAAACCGGCTCTCGAACTAAATTGCGCACGATTCTCCATTTAAAATACCCCCTCTTTAAAATAAGTTTTTCTTGAGTAAAAAGTCTGAATATTATTCAAACTATAAAGATAGTATATCTATTCATTCTTATTTTGTCAAAACGAAATTATGCATAAACTCTATATAAATTTTATATTAAAACTATTTTAATATAAATAAAAAGGCAGCAAAAAGCTGCCTTCTACCTTCCAGGACTTTCTTCCATTACTGTCTGTTTTTGCGGCACTTTGTTTTTTCTCAAAGCCAGGGCAAAAATGGCCAACAGCAAGGCCACTGCAGCAAGTCCCATCAATCCATTATCCGTCAACCCCATGGCAACAAACCCCATACCCGCAATCAATGCCGATATCAAAGCATACGGAAGTTGGGTTATGACGTGGTCCATGTCATTAAAAATAATCCTTGAGACCACTATGGTGTCTTTGGTATACCCGGCGTACCCGGATATTGGATGGACGGGTTCATTGTCCCGCTGTTGTTCCAAAATTGCGGCACCTCACCCGGATATAATCCGATTGCAATCGGCACCTCTTGCTCTACTTTCGTCTGCTCTGTACCGAATGGGATAATGATTTGGACATTAACGCTGACACGGACAGACACTGTTACAAACATATTATTAATCGGATATTGCTCCACTTTCGTCTCCACATTCGTACTCACGCTGCCCACGGGAGTGAACCTGATTGGAATCCGGGGGCCAAGATTTCCCAGCAGGGCATTGTGCGTCGCCTGGCCCAAAGGAAAAGAATATACAATCCCTTCCCCTTTTGCTGTTTCATCATATGAAAATTGCACACCCGTCTCCTCGTAAAATGAAGCAAGGTCTCCCGCTTCTGCCTGCCTTAAATTCATTTGGATCGCTTTGGAGATGTCTGCCTGGGTTTCATTGATAATGTCGGTCTTGAACTGGACAGTCTTTCCGCCAACTCCATCCGGAACAATCTCCGTAATCTCCCTTAAATCTTTTACCTCGGGAATGACATCCTTGACCGCTTTACTTACTACCATCGGCGCAATTTTACGGGTTTGGGACTCCGCATAGTTTAATAAAGTCGGTTTAATCCCTTTATTCACAATCCACAATCCAGCGGCTGTGGAAAAAATAAAAAAAACAAATGATATTAACAGGACATAACGGAAAGGCAATGGCCCCCGCCGGTATTTGCGTGTACGAAATCGAGCCAATCATAATCCCCCCTTATACAAACATATGCGTACAAGGGGGGGAATAGCGCACGTTTATTTAGATCATTTTAAGCAAAGCTTCCCGGCCTTTCGTTCCCGGAGTGATACCAAGCTCCCTGGCAGCAAGCGTCACAGATTCCAGCGGTGCATCGAGGAGCTGCTCGATCGTTCTCACACCGACTGCCCTCCCGGCAATAATCCCCCGGTCTTTCAGCTTGCTGTTCAACAGCCCGACATCAAGAGCACCGCACATGATGTATCCTCGGTCATTTGATACGGTAAGCAGCGTTGTTTTCGGCAAACGAACAGTGGAAGCGACAAACATATGCTCGTCAATTATCACGGGCTCAATACTAACCATCCAATCCACCCCTTCCGGTACCCATTATATGAGAGGGCGGATCAATAGTGCACAGGGCGAATTAAGTTACAATATGTTTTTCCAACTGATTATTTGTTGCCGAGGGGTAACTGGAATGTCACTTATACCTTTGTTTCAATTCCCATTCCATCAGATCGCGGACAAATTCCGGTAAATAGTATATTTTTCTTCTCGCGTTTTTTATAGGCGGCAAAAATACGCCAAAAGTGAACATGTCCAAAGTTGCCAGATTATATATTTTATCCCGGACTAAAGGAGCTCCGGCAATTTTAATGGACCCGCCGTCCTTGCCGTACTCTATGTCATGGTAAACAAATTTCCCCATCATGACACCCCTGAATCCCAGTCCTTGAAACTCAAGTTCAGATAAGCCGCTCTCTTCGGCTTTGACAAGAACCTCTTGAAGCTCTGCGCCTGAAAGTTCTACGACACATGGGTTGATTGGATGCGGGAGCATTCGGTGCAAATCATACTTCGTCACCACGCCTTTCTCAAGCGCAGAAAGAATGAGTCCGGAATTGACGAGGGCACAATCTGCTTTGCACCATTTGTACAATGCCTCGCACATTATGGCCGGCAAATCGGATTGTTCCAGCCAGGAATAATCCAGAGGTTCAGGTAGTGTGACCACCTCGGTTTGCAGCAAATCTTTTCCGATTTCATCCAAATCTTTAATATATTCTGCTGCATTTGGAGGGTTGTCCAAAACGGCGGTTTCGAAAAGGGAAGCGTTGAAGTTTTTCGTATCAACTTCACCCTCAATATAGCCGATATATTCCCCGTATCTTCCGGCAGCACACAAAGTTGTATGATTCACCTTTTTTCCGTTCATAAAAACATGGTGGGTATGGCCGCCTAAAATTAAATCGACTCGCGGATTGTTCTCTGCAATTTTTTGATCATCGTGCATGCCTAAATGGGATAATACGATGATGATGTCAGCCTGTTTCTGTAACTCGGCAATTTGGTTCTCCAGCTCCGACAGCGGTTCAGACAGTTCCCAGCCCAACAGTTTGTATAGAGGCCGGTAATAGGCTGTTGCTGCAGTAACTCCTATTTTGGTTCCTTTTGAGGTTTTATAAATTTGATAAGGCAGAGCCCATGAAGGCCTTGTTCCGCCCGGCAAATACAGGTTTGCCGCTAATACATCAAATTCAGCTTCATCATATAGATGCTTTAAAACATCATGCGGCAATGTAAGTCCTTCATTATTGCCTAGAGTGACTGCAGTATACCCTGCATCATTCAGCAGCTCCACATTCCCCTTTCCAAGAGTCCCTTCTGTAAAGGAGTGCCATCTGTCAACAAAATCGCCGCAGTCAAAAATAAAAACGTCTTCCCCGTTGGCTTCATGAAGAGCTTTTCTTTCTTTCAAAAACTTCCTGATCCTCGGCCATTTTTCAAAATGGCTGTGGACGTCATTCGTATGGTATATATGAATTTTTTCTCTCACAAATACACTTCCTATCAGTCAGAACAAATCCAGCTGTTTGGCAGCAAGTCCTTTATATTCTATGTCCATCAATTGAATAAAATCCTTTGCATTCCCGGCAGCATCTCCGCCGGAATTATTATTGAACAGAACATAGATGTCCTTCGATTGCTTTTGCAGCTTCAGGATATTTTCCTTCCATTCGAGCAATTCCTCTTGGTTGTAGCGATATAAATAGCGGACCTCCCGCCAATTCTTCCCGCCCGGCTTCATCCATGCAGCGGTATTCCTTCCGTGCATGCGGACAAGTGTTTTCTCCTTATCGGTAGCCTTGAGGACTGTCGGAACTGATTCTTCCCCCGCCTGCGGCTCATCACAGATGCTGTGGATCCACTCTTCGGCTTCCATGAACGTTAAGGTTTGTGAACGGAAATTGGACGAAAACCAAGACTGGTTTCGAAACTCAAGCGCAACCGGGTATCCAGTCATTTTCTCACGGCAATACCGCAAATAAGCGACGTTTTCCTTCCGGCAATCAAACCACGGCGGAAATTGAAAAAGGACCATCGCAAGCTTGCCGCTCTCCCTATACGGTGCAAGCGATTCCTTAAACGCTTCAAACATTTCCTCTTTTGAAGAAAACGGGATTTCTCCCCGCTGATGTCCTGTCATGCCCTGATAAGCCTTGACGACAAAACGAAAATCAGCAGGCGTATCATTGACCCATTTTTCCACATTGCGGGCAGGCTGAACCGCATAAAAGGACGCATCCACTTCCACAGCCGGAAAGTGTGCCGCATATTCCTTTAATTTATCGCGTGAAGCCATTCCCTTCGGGTAAATGTCATGGTCTCCCCAACCGGTCACTCCAATATAAATCATGTACATCACCTGCTTTCAGTGTAGCATGATTAGAAATTCATTAATAATATTATCCATTATATTCCCTTTGATAAAAATTAAAAAACCTTCCGGATTATCCCGGGACGGATAATGTGTTATGTTCAAATAAATCATATCTCTTCTTTTAATTTCACATAACCTACTCCCCACACCGCTCCCGTACTGGGAAATAAAATAGCTTAATTGCAATTTCCATTTCTTAGATCATGAACCATTTTTAACCTATCTATGTCCATAGTGATATATTTGTCCGTTTCAAAAAGAGGCAATGAAACATTTAATGACTTATAAGTATAAGGGAGGTGTAAAATAAATGTTTCCTCATAATAGACCAATCCATTGTCCTCCAAGATACAGGGTCCATAATCGTTTTGTTCACCGTCCACAACCAATCATCCATCCAGTTGTTCATGTTAATCGTCTACACATTGTAGATGTACCTAAACACATTCATAGACCTGTTATTAGAAATGAAATTGTAAGACATAGACCGCCGTTTCGTTGCTGGTAAACTCCTTAAAGATGCCATACATTTATTGGGTATTTGGAAAATAGTGTGGCAAGAGGGCTAAGAATACCCTCTTCCACCTTGATAGCAAGCAAGATAAACAAAGCTTGGAACATCAAAAAGCTTGGGACATCAATAAAAAGGAAGAAACCGCCGTAAAGACAAAAGCAAGTGAAGCGGTCATTCCGATCCCTAATTCGGTCCATAAAATGCTGATAGAAATAAAAAAGAATCCGCAGAAAAAATATACGGATTCAATGAAGATGATTATATTTTCGGTGGACTAACTCCTTATCATTATAGTCACTGCCTCAAGCATGAAGTGATGCGTATATTTGATTAAACGGTATCAAACGTGTATCATATCGCGATTAGATACCGTTTAATCATTGATATACCCCTAGCCGATACTACCTTCCATCTCGAACTTGATCAACCTGTTCATTTCAACCGCGTATTCCATCGGAAGTTCTTTGGTAAATGGCTCGATGAAGCCCATGACGATCATTTCTACCGCTTCCTGCTCGCTGACTCCGCGGCTCATCAAGTAGAAGAGCTGCTCTTCGGAGACTTTGGAAACTTTTGCTTCGTGCTCTAAAGAAATGTTGTCATTTAAAATTTCATTGTAAGGAATTGTATCTGATGTCGATTTGTCGTCCAGAATCATTGTGTCGCACTCGATGTTTGAACGCGCACCGTCGGCTTTGCGGCCGAAGTGGACGATTCCGCGGTACGTCACTTTTCCGCCATGCTGTGACATGGATTTGGAAACGATGGAGGACGTCGTATTCGGAGCCAAGTGCATCATTTTCGCACCTGAGTCCTGATGCTGTCCTTTACCCGCCATCGCGATGGAAAGCGTCAAACCTCTTGCCCCTTCGCCTTTCAAAATGACAGCAGGATATTTCATCGTCAATTTTGAACCGAAGTTGCCGTCGATCCATTCCATTGTAGCCCGCTCATGGCAAACCGCACGCTTCGTAACAAGATTGTATACGTTGTTCGCCCAGTTTTGGATCGTTGTATAGCGGCAGTAAGCATCTTTTTTGACGATGATTTCAACAACTGCACTGTGAAGCGAGTTTGTTGTATAAGTTGGCGCTGTACACCCTTCAACATAGTGAACATGTGCGCCTTCGTCAACAATGATCAGCGTACGCTCAAACTGCCCCATGTTTTCTGAATTAATCCGGAAATAGGCTTGAAGCGGCGTATCCACTTTTACTCCAGGCGGGACGTAGATGAAGGATCCCCCGGACCAGACTGCCGAATTCAATGCGGCAAATTTATTGTCGGTTGGAGGAATCACTGTTGCCCAGTGCTCCTTGAAGATTTCTTCGTTTTCCTGTAAAGCGGAATCCGTATCTTTAAAGACGATCCCCATATTCTCAAGATCTTCTTTCATGTTGTGGTAAACGACTTCTGATTCGTACTGGGCGGAAACCCCTGCAAGCCATTTTTGTTCCGCTTCAGGAATACCGAGCTTGTCAAAAGTCTGTTTAATTTCTTCCGGCACTTCATCCCATGAACGCTCCGTATGCTCGGACGGTTTTACATAGTATCTGATTTCATCAAAGTTGAGGGAATTCAAATCCCCGCCCCACTGCGGCATCGGCATTTTGTAAAAATGCTCAAGTGATTTCAGACGGAAATCTAGCATCCACTGGGGCTCCTTTTTCATCTTTGAGATTTCCTCAACAATTTCACGTGTCAATCCGCGCTCTGAACGGTAAATGGAAACGTCTTTGTCCCTAAAGCCGTATTTATATTCGCCGCCTATTTGAGGTGCATTTTTAGCCATTCATCCATTCCTCCATTCTTCTAATGGTGTTCCTTAATTCCTTTTTCCAACGCTTTCCATGCCAATGTCGCACATTTGATTCGCGCCGGAAACTTGGATACTCCCTGCAGCGCCTCTATATCGCCAAGATCCAAATCCTCGTCGTCAAAGTCTTTCCCTTGGACCATTTCCGAAAATATTTCCGAAAGCTTCAGTGCTGTTCCCGTATCCTGTCCGATGACTGCCTGGGTCATCATGGAGGCAGAAGCCATTGAAATGGAGCAGCCTTCCCCTTCAAACTTGGCATCCGTCACTTTTCCGCCTTCTACTTTCATCGTCAAATGGATCCTGTCCCCGCAGGTAGGGTTGTTCATATCGACAGTGAGGCTCCCGTCTTCCAGACTTCCCTTGTTCCGCGGGTTTTTATAATGGTCCATGATCACTTGCCGATAGAGATTGTCAAGATTATTAAAAGACATTCGTGAAATACTCCTTCGTTTTAACAAGGCCTTCAACAAGTCTGTCAATGTCTTGTTCGGTGTTATATATATAAAAGCTTGCCCTTGCTGTTGCCGATACATCCAGCCATTTCATGAGCGGCTGTGCGCAATGATGCCCAGCCCGTACCGCAATGCCTTCAGCATCAAGGACAGTTGCAACATCATGAGGGTGGACGCCTTCGATGTTGAACGTGATGACACCGGCGCGCTTTTCTGCTTCAAGCGGCCCATAGATCGTCAGATTTTCAATCTCAGACATTTTTTCAAGAGCATAGGCAGCCAATTTATGTTCATGCTCCAAAATGGCTTCAGGGCCGATTTCGTTTAAGAAATCAATGGCAGCCCCGAGGCCGATGGCTCCTGCAATAATCGGAGTACCCCCTTCAAACTTCCAGGGAAGCTCCTTCCATGTGGAATCATACAACCCAACGAAATCAATCATTTCGCCGCCAAATTCGATCGGTTCCATCTTTTCCAAATGCTCTTTCTTCCCATACAATACTCCAATGCCGGTCGGAGCACACATTTTATGGCCTGAGAAAGTGTAAAAATCGCAATCAAGGTCCCTGACATCCACTTTCATATGGGGAGCGCCCTGGGCTCCGTCAACGACCATCACCGCACCAAAGCTGTGTGCAATGGCAGCCAGTTCCTTGATCGGGTTGATGACCCCAAGGACATTGGAAATATGCGCTGTTGAAACGATCTTCGTCTTGTCCGTAATTGTGTTTTTCGCTTCTTCCATATTGATGGAGCCATCTTCATGCATTGGAATAAACTTGAGCTCCGCGCCTTTTTCCTTCGCGAGCTGCTGCCAGGGAATGATATTGCTGTGGTGCTCCATGTAAGTAATGACGATTTCATCGCCCTTGTTTACATTTGCCCGGCCGTAGCTCGCCGCAACCGTGTTGATCGCTGTTGTTGTGCCTCGGGTAAAAATGACTTCTTCAGTGGAAGAGGCATTGATGAAACGTCTTGCCTTTTCCCTGGCTCCCTCATATTTATCCGTAGCTCTTGTACCGAGTGTATGAACTCCCCGGTGAACATTAGAGTTGTATCCCCTGTAATATTCATCGAGGGCTTCAATGACCTGGACAGGCTTCTGTGAAGTCGCCGCACTGTCCAGGTATACGAGCGGATGTCCATTTACTTCTTGATCAAGAATGGGAAACTGTTTCCGTACGTCGCTCGCTTTCATTATCGCACTTTCCTTTCGATGATTTCTGTCAATTGGCTTTTTACAGCTTCGATAGGGAGTTTTTCCACGACAGGTGCAAGGAAACCATGGATGATAAGACGCTCTGCATCTGTTTTGGAAATGCCGCGGCTCATCATGTAAAAGAGCTGGATTGGATCGACACGTCCGACAGACGCCGCATGTCCCGCCATTACATCGTCTTCATCAATAAGCAGGATCGGATTGGCGTCCCCTCTTGCTTTTTCACTTAACATTAATACGCGTGATTCCTGTTCGGCATTCGCTTTCGATGCGCCTTTTTCAATCTTTCCGATTCCGTTGAAGATGGAAGTTGCCGCATCCTTCATAACTCCGTGGTTTAATATGAAACCTTCTGTGTTTCTGCCAAAGTGAACGACGCTTGTCGTAAAGTTTTGGGTCTGTTTTCCCCTTCCGACGACTACTGTCTTCGCGTCCGCTTTTGAGCCTTGCCCAATCAGGTTTGTCGTGTTCTCAGCAATGGTATTCCCATCGTTCATCATACCGAGCGCCCAATCCAATTCGGCATCGCGTCCGGTAATGCCTCTGCGGTTCACATAAACAGTAGAACCTTGGGCAATCGTATCCACTGCGCCATACGCCACTTTCGCGTTCTGATTGGCAAACACTTCAGACACGATGTTGACAATGCCGTTCACTTCTTCATCCGTTGACAAATAATTTTCTACATAAGTAACGGAACTGTTGTCATCCGCTACGACAATGACGTGATTGAACATTGCCGCTTCTTTGTCATCAAATAGATAAACAGCCTGAATAGGCTCCTTCACTTCCACATTTTTAGGAACATATAAGAACGCTCCACCGTTGACAAGGGCAGTGTGAAAAGCTGTCAGTTTATGCTCTTCGACCTTCACCGCATCCGTCATGAAATATTTTTTTACAAGATCTCCATGCTCACGCAGAGCTGTAAACAGGTCAGTAAAAATGACCCCCTGCTTCTTCAACTCATCAGACAGAGAAAAATAAGCCGGCTTCTGATTATGTTGAATATACAAGTTCTGGCCAGCTTCATCAACATGAACAACTGACTTGGCAGCTTCCGGCAAATCAGCCAGCGATTCAAACGTGCTGCCTTCAGCTCCATGTTTGGCGAACTCAGTGAAATTCCAATTTGTGATTCTTGTTTTGTCCGGTTTGGGCATTGGCAGGCCTTCGGCCTTTTCCAACGCTTGGATCCTTAATTCTGCAAACCATTCCGGCTCATCGTTTTTGCTAGAAAAAGAACGAATGTACTCTTGATCTATAGTCATTTTCGTATCAATTGTCATTTCAATCCCCCTACCACTTATGCTTCTTGGCCAACAGTCTCATCTTCGATTCCAAGCTCTTCCTTAACCCAGTCATAGCCTTCCGCTTCCAGGCGCTGCGCCAGTTCAGGGCCGCCGGATTTGACGATCCTGCCTTGCATCATGACATGCACAAAGTCCGGTGTGATGTAGTTGAGAAGCCGTTGGTAGTGGGTGATCACGAGGCATCCAAAATCGCTGCCCCTCATTTCGTTAATTCCTTTGGAAACTACTTTTAATGCATCTATATCTAGACCTGAATCAATTTCATCCAGGATTGCAAATTTCGGTTTAAGCATTAATAATTGAAGAATTTCGTTGCGTTTCTTTTCCCCGCCTGAGAACCCTTCATTCAAATAGCGCTGAGCCATATTCGGGTCCATTTCAAGCAGTTCCATTTGCTTGTCCATTTGCTTGATGAATTTCATCAAAGAGATTTCTTTGCCTTCTTCGCGGCGTGCGTTGATTGCAGTTCTTAAAAACTCCGCATTTGTCACTCCGCTGATTTCACTCGGATATTGCATAGCCGAAAACAGCCCGGCTCTTGCACGCTCATCCACTTCCATGTCAAGGACATCTTGCCCGTCAAGCATAATGCTTCCGCCTGTCACTTGATATCTTGGGTGTCCCATGATAGCTGAGGCTAAAGTGGATTTCCCTGTTCCGTTGGGACCCATGACGGCGTGGATTTCTCCACCATTTATATTAATGTTTACACCTTTTAAGATCTCTTTATCGTCGATAGACACATTAAGATCTTTGATTGTCAACGTTGAAGCCATCCTCATTACCTCCAAATATAGAAAATATATGTTCTCTCTTTATCATTTGTTTCTCAGTTATCATCTTATCGCATTTTAAAATAATTATCAACAAGCGCACGCCCGGATTGAATTATCCCTTATTATATTTGAGAACTTTCTCAAATAAGAAAAGCGGAAGCGCCTTGCCCATCGACGTACAGACTGGAGTGCCTCCGACGAGATAAAGGATAAGGAAGTGCGAGAGTGCCTGCTTATCGGCGACAAGCATAAGACGAGCGCTGAAGAAGGCGTAGTTTGCCTTCAGCAGCGATTGGCTTATGACCTCGAGCCGATGGCACTCGCAGCCAGACAACACGGCGAGGAACGCAGGCTCAAGCAGCGACGTCCTGTCGCTTCGCCTGCACTAGCACATCCTGTGCGTCGGAGCCGATGTTGACTTATCGTAGGAAAGCTACTACTTGAAATGGCCTCGTGCAGCTTTGCTATGATGTTCGCCAAACATCCTCGAATAAGCTGCGCCGCAGGAGCACACTAGGTGCGAAGTCTGCTAGTCGATAGGCGCTGGCCGCCTTAAAGCGCCACGTCCTGTGGCGCCGGCGGCACTAGGACCTCCTGTCCGTCGAAGCTAGACAACAAAAGGCTTTGTTCAAAATTTTAAAGCTAAAACATCTTAAACTCAGTAAAAAAGGCCGATCTGTATATTTTAAACAGATCGGCCTGATAATATTATGCTCCTGACGAAAGGCCTCCACCTATGTTCGCTGCCACTATCTGCGACTCCACGTACTCTTCTTCACGCCTTTTTTCAATCTCGATTCTTTTTTCGCAATCTCGCCTGTACGTTTCGTAACCGATTCCGTGGGCTCCGTGAAGTGCTTTTTCCATATCATTTGTGTACTGAATCTTTAGGGGATTGATAAAAAACCATTCCTTTCGTTTTTTCGTGGACGCCTTTTGCGCACACCAATCGTTTTCCCTAAAGATTCAAAATTAAACATGGAATTTAAATTAGTGGCCTTTGCCAAGGTACTTTTGCACGATTCCAAGCATGTTGGGAACAGACCGGAAAGCATAAACTTTCTCTGCCGGCAAACCATCCTGGAGGATTAAAAGACAAGGGACACTTTCAATTTTTAACTCCATGGCCAAATCTGGCATATAATTCAAATCGGCTTTTGCAAATGCCACTCCGGTCATTTTTTCCACAATATCCAGCATACGCCCTGCCACCTGGCAAGTCCCGCACAAGGGTGTATAAAAGTAAATGAAGGCAGATTCCTGCCTGGACATGATGTCGATGATATCTGATTTATTACATTCTTCCATGAAACAATTCATCCTTTATGAAGATACTGGGCATGGACATCAATTCGGGCTCTTAATAAAATTTGTGCGAGGTGCTCCAATGGGGCGGTTGCCACTTCTTTAAATTTGCGGTCAATATATAGATTCCGGGCTAATGGGAATTCTCGCTTCAATTGCTTGCGGAGTTTGTCTCCGGAAGCGTCCGAATCAACCAGAATGAATACATCCCTTCCTTCCAGTTCCTCTACGAGTTCATCCAATTTTGACAGGCCGATCGTCCCGTTCGTACAAATGATTTCAACAGGCTCCCTGACTACCTTCATAATTTCTTTCTTGTCGGACAGCCCCTCGACGATAATGGCGATATTTGATTGTGGATTCATTGTCTGCGACCCCGCTTTTATCATCTTTGGAAAAAAATGCACCTTGGGAACTGAAATCCAAGGCGCATTTTATGATATTAATCTGGCTTTGGGCGCATTGGAGCCCTCTGCTTTTCCTTTGTCCAGCCTCAGGCGGCAAGGGCTCGAGGTCGCTTCGGAAAAACCAATGAAGGCAAAAAACCGCCTTCACTGTTTTTTCCTCCGACGGACAGGATGTCCTAGTGCCACCGACGCCACAGGATGTGGCGTTTGTCGGCGGCCAGCGCTTGTCGCCCCTGGGCAGCCGCCTTCCGCTTTTCTTTTTATTCTTCGCTTGTCATTTTTACATAGTCTTCTGCAGACATCAAGTTGTCAAATTCGCTTGTATCTGAAGGCTCAACTACGATCATCCATGCTTTTTCATATGGAGATTCGTTGACAAACTCCGGGCTGTCTTCAAGGTCTTCGTTTACTTCAACAACTTTTCCGCTGACCGGCGCATACAATTCGGAAACAGTTTTAACTGATTCAACGCTGCCGAAAGGCTCGTCCGCCGTAATTTCATCTCCAACTTCAGGAAGTTCAACAAATACGATATCTCCAAGCTCAGATTGAGCGAAATCGGTAATTCCGATCCGCACTTTTTCCCCTTCTTCTTTTACCCATTCATGTTCTTCCGAATAACGTAACTCTGCCGGTGTGTTCATACAAATCCCTCCATCATCTTTTTCTCATTTTAATGTACATAAAGAGCATTTTGAAAGCAAGAAAACGCTCTTACTTCCCTTTATTCCATACTTCATCAAACGTTTCTTCTTTGAAACCAACTGTAACTTTCTGTCCGTCTGTGACAATCGGGCGTTTGATCAGCATTCCGTCTGATGCAAGTATTTCAAGCAGCTCTTCTTCCGGGGCCTCTTTGACTTTGTCTTTTAAACCGAGCTCCCTGTACTTTTGGCCGCTTGTATTGAAGAACTTCTTCAATTCCAATCCACTTTTTTCATATAAATCTTTCAGCTTATCTTTTGACGGCGGCTCTTCTACGATATGTATCTCATTATAATCCACATCATGATCATCCAGCCATTTCTTTGCTTTGCGGCAAGTTCCGCAGCGCGGATATGAATATACGTCAAGCGGCATTCAATCACCCTCCTTTTTATAAATCATACTTCACTATAATCCCTATATTCGACATCTCTTGCAAAAAACCTTTTCTAAAATAATCCTATTTAGGGAAATTCTCATTCGATATGATTAGAACGACGCGGCGGTTTTTGCTTCTCCCTTCATCAGTATCATTTGAAGAGATCGGCTGATATTCACCGTAACCCACAGCCTTGAAGCGATCGGCATCAAGCTTATGCTCCTCAGTCAAATAGCGGATAACAACATTGGCCCTTGCCGTGGACAAATCCCAGTTGGAAGGGAAGCGCTCGGTCGAGATCGGACGGTTATCCGTATGCCCTTCAATTTCAATGATATTGGAAATCTCCGCCAACAGCGGCGCCATATCATTTAAAAACAGCTCTGCTTCTTTTATCAGATCAGCTTTACCCGAAGGGAAAAGCATGATTTCCGGGAGTACGACTTCGATTCCTTTTTCTGTTGGAGTCACTGTCATCTTATCTTCCAAATCATGTTCGATGGCGTACGTTTTTACATAATCTAAAATTTCTTTGATATGTTTTTCCCGTTTTATCATTTCTTCCAGCTGATCTTCATATTCCTTTGGAACAGTCTTTTCGCTGTCAGTTGAATCTTTTTCCTCATCTGAAGACTTTTCTTCGCCATCGCCCGCTCCGCCCCCTTCGGGACCCGAACTGCGATTATGGTTTTGAAAGGAATTCGTAACGGAATCAAAATCAGCATCGGAATAAGAATACAAAAGAACGAAAAGGATCAAGATGACCATCAACAAATCGGCAAAAGTGACCAGCCATGGCTGGCTTGTTCTCGGCACCTCAAACTTATTTCTGTTCATGTGCGCCTTCTCCTGCATAATCATCGATAATCATAGGCTCCTGTGTGCTGCTTTCCGTCAGGAACATTTGCAATTTGTCCTTTAAGATTGTAGGCCCTTCGTTGTTGCGTATACTGATCAGCGCATCAATGACGACCTCTTTTAAAAAGACTTCCTCTTCCGTCAGAAGAACCAGCTTGTTGGCGATCGGAATAAATACAAGATTTGCCGTAATCACTCCATAAAATGTTGTAATCAACGCCACGGCGATCGCCGGTCCCAATTCCCCCGGACTGTCAAGCTGCTGGAGCATAAGGACCAGGCCCACGATGGTTCCAATCATTCCCCAAGCCGGCGACAGCTCACCGGCTTTCGTAATCAGCTGCTGGCCGCGGGCATGCCTTTTTTCCATGGCCCGGATGTCCATCTCCATAATTTTCCGTATCATATCTTCTTCATACCCATCAATGACGAGGCGGAGACCTTTTTGAATGAACGGATCAGCCGTCCTTTCCCGCTCCCTTTCAAGCCCCTTAATCATCCCATCGACCCTTGAAGTCCTTGCCAGTTGCACAAGATTGTTGATGAAATCCTGGATCGGCACTTCCTTGCGCCTGAAGGTTGTATGTAATACTTTTAACATACTGCCTACTTCCTTCGCACCAAAACCTACAAATAATGAAGCAAACAACCCTCCAAAAACTATGATGAAGGAGGAAAAGCTGATAAAGACTAAAAAGCTGTCATAGCCCCCTGCAAGGTAGATGGCAAAAAATATCACCGCAAAACCTAATATAATTCCAATGGGTGTCAGTATATCCTTCCTGAACACAGATGATGCACCTTCTTTCTGTAATGCCACTATCCTTAATATCGGTTTGCGGAAAATATTTTTAACAGGGGGAATGAGCGAGTGGCGGAGTCATCAATCGGAGGGATTCGTTCGGGGATAGTGTGGGGTTATTTTAATTGCACGAATCCTGGCCGGGATTACATGAATCCCATGCTCAATTGCACGAATCCGGATCAGAATTGCACGAGTTCCATTAGATCCAAAATCGAGTAGGAGGGGGTGACTAACCCCCGACCTCTCACACCACCGCACATACCGGTCGGTATACGGCGGTTCAATTAAGATGGATGACGCAAAGTTTCATAACGTGATAATAGACTTTTGAGCCCTCGGGAATTCCAATAGGAGTTTCCGAGGCTTTTATGCATTATAGGACTTTTGGATATCCTCCAGTAACTTTTGCGTGAGTTGCCCCATTCATATGCTTTCCCCGGCGGAACACCGAGTCCAATGAGTTTTCTCACCTTTGTCTTTGGTTTCTTCCAATTCTTCCATATACACATACGGAGTCTTCTTCTTATCCACGAATCAAAGTTCCTGAAGACGCTTGGCGTGTCAGCCAGCGCAAAGTATCCGCACCAGCCCATGAGATACTGATTCAGTTTCTCTATCCGGTACTCCATTGGATAGCGGATTAACCCCCGAATTTTGGACATAGTTACTCTTAATCTATCTTTTTCTTAAAATAGCT
>NZ_VEKZ01000065.1:0-21511 GCF_007681465.1 Siminovitchia fortis | reverse complement strand
CTTTTATTCAAGCTTTGTCTTTTTGGCAAAAATTCGCGAAGATTTATAAATTGAATATTCCAATTACAATTATGCAAGGCTAGTGAGCACACCTATATTAAATCTATCCAGATTTTAACAGCCGTTGCAAAGATCAGTACAGCCAAAATGACTTGCAATATTTTTGTGTTCACTTTTTTACCTGTTATCGCACCAAGCGGTGAAGCAATCAGACTTGCAACAATCATGATGAACGCAGGAAAATAATCCACTTGTCCTGTTGTCATTTTCCCAACGGTAGCTCCAATTGAAGAAATGAATGTGATTGCCAAAGATGAAGCTATTGTCATTCGGGTGGGGATTTTTAATACAACAAGCATGATGGGTACTAATAGGAACGCACCAGCCGCCCCTACAATCCCGGCTCCCAAACCGACAATGAATGCAAGCAAGGCTGCAAGCCACTTATTAAATTTCACTCGATCAAAAGGTATATCATCGATCCCTTTTTTGGGAATAAACATCATGACTGCTGCTATCAAGGCTAGAATACCATATATTACGTTGATTCCACCTTCTGACATTAATTTAGAACCGTAGCCACCGATGAAGCTTCCAATTAGGATGCTGATTCCCATATACCCAATTAATGTTTTATTTAAATAGCCGCCCCTCCGGTATGCCCAAACCCCTCCAATCGTCGCAAAAAACACCTGAACAGCGCTTATGCCGGAGACTTCATGGGCGCTGAATGCAGCTAATCCAAATAAAGGTGGAATATATAAAAGCATCGGATATTTAATGATGGAGCCACCGATTCCAAGCATTCCCGAAATATATGACCCGATGAAACCTATTAAAAAGATGACAATGATGAATGAAAGGTCCATCGTTAATCCCCCTTGAGAAAAGGGAACCTCTATCGGTTCCCTTTATTTTTAGCCCTTTTTAATCCAAAATTTGAAGACTCCATTTTCTTCTTCGGCCTTCAACAATTCATGTCCGCCCGATTTCGCCCATGCAGTCAAATCATTTTTTGATCCTTTGTCAGTCGCATGAATTTCTAATATTTGACCGGACTTTAGTTCATTTATCGCTTTTTTCGCCCTCACAATAGGCATTGGACAAGCCAATCCTTTTGCATCTAAAAACTTTGTTGCTTCCATTTGTCATTCCTCCTAAAGTTTTTTCATCTGACCGCACAGCGGTTCGGACCAATTTCCATTTCTCGTTGCTTTTCTAAATCAGGATTGATTTTTCCCATATTGGTTTCACGGATTTCCTGATAAGCATTCGGCTGTGGCGGCAGATTCTCCGTTACAAGCTTTCTGAACTCCTCTTCGCTTTCAATGTTTAAACCATGGTTTTCTGCAAAAAGAGTTCCTAGTTTTTCAGAAATACTGCCATCTTCATTTAATTCATCCATAATCATAAAATGGGCTGGGAGAACAATCAGCTCTTCTGATAAGTTCTTATAACGTGAATACAATGTTTCCCGCAGATCTCCTACCCAGTCCTCTGCTAAACCAGCAAGATCCGGCCTTCCAATCGAATCAACAAACAAGATGTCTCCTGAAAGTAAATACTTTTCATCCACGATAAAAGATGTAGATCCAATCGTATGCCCTGGAGAATAAAGTGCGTGAATGTCAATTGCCGTATTGCCGATCGTGATCACGTTACCGTCCTCCAAAGGCGCGTAAGCAAAGGTCACTTCCGTTGCATCCTTAGGAGGAAGCCAATAGACTGCATTTGTCTGCTCTGCGATTTTTCTTCCTCCGGAAATGTGATCGGCATGAAGGTGAGTATCAAGCACATGGGTGATGTTCACATTCTTGTTTTGTGCAAATTCAATAAAAACTTCTGTCATACGAGTCGCATCAATAATGGCAGCTTCACCACCCGAAATAACCATGTAGGATAAGCATCCTTTTCCAATCCGGACAAACTGATAAATTTCACCGCCGTCTTTTAGGTCTCCAATTTTTACAGGCTCCAAATGTTCGCTCCATGCTTTCATTCCGCCTTGAAGGTATGAAACATCCAAATCTTGTTCAGACAGCATTTCAGCCACCATCACTGATGAGCCTTCCTTTGCACAGACAACCAGCACTTCTTTATCCTTAGGAATTTTCTTTAAAATTTCCTCCACACCATCAAGAAGTTCAAAATAAGGGATGTTTAAATGCTCCACATTTTCTCCTTCAATTTTCCAGTCCTGAAAATCACTTTCGTTCCGAACATCCAAGATAAACAGATTTTCATTATTCAAGATCTTTTTCGTTACTTCTGTAGATGTCATGGCATTTACTGTCACGCCAATTACCCCCATAGGTATATTTTTAATTAAAATTAACCTTATTTTTGCAAAGCTGTCATGATGCTGCCCGGATCGAACCCGATAATCCACTGGCCATTGATTTCAGTTTGTGGAACACCCATTTGTCCTGTCTTCCTAATCAATTGTTCCATTTTTTTAGGATTTCTTTCGACATCCACTTCTTTAAAAGGTATTTCTCGCTCTGTTAAAAAATTTTTTAACAGAACACAGTAAGGACATCTGGTCGTTGTATAAACAGTCACTGACATTATTGTTAGCCTCCTTCATGATTGATACCTTCTGTGTTACCATTCCACTCACTCATACCCGGTATGACATTGAATACTTTATCAAATCCTTTTTCTCGGAGTTTTTGAGCCGCCAAATCGCTTCGGTTTCCTGTACGGCACACGACAAAAATTTCCTGCTCCTTCCGTAATTCTTTCGCTCTGTCATCTAATTCGCCCATGGGAATGGAGATTGCCCCCGGAATATGGTTGAATGTATATTCCACGGCTTCCCGTACATCCAACACAACAATGTTTTCATTGGATTCAATTTTCTTTTTCAATTCATCATTATTGATTACATGAGGATACTTTTTCTCGACTACCTCATCATTGGAGGATTTTCTGAGGAAATGCTTCAATACATCGCCGTCCTCCAAAGTTCCCAAGTATTGATGACCTGTACTCTCAGCCCAAGCCTTAATATCGGGTTTAGACCCTTTGTCAGTTGCCTGAACCTCTATAACCTTGCCTGCCTCCAATTCATTCATCGCTTTTTTTGTTTTAACAATCGGCATCGGACATGCTAATCCTTTTGCATCCAGGATAATATCTGCGTTTATGTTACACATGCTTTAACCTCCAATTAATTATTCTTCAATTCCTTCGATTAAATAAATAGATTGACATGACCTATTTCCGCATCCGCAAGATATGCCGCCACACCGGCATATTCGATTCCATTCAAAAGCTCCTCTTTTTGCAGACCAAGCAAGTCCATTGTCATAGTACAAGCAACTAACTTAACATCCTGCTCTTGAGCCATTTCAATTAACTGTGGAAGAGGTATGGCATTATGCTTTTTCATGATCCCCTTAATCATTTTGGGACCGAATCCAGCAAAGTTCATTTTGGAAAGCCCCATCCGATTTGCCCCTCTTGGCATCATTTTGCCAAACATTTTTTCCATGAAGCTTTTCTTGACTGAAATATTTTCTTCTTTGCGCAATGCGTTTAATCCCCAAAATGTATGGAAAATAGTAACCTCATGATCATATGCTGCTGCACCATTGGCGATGATATAGGCTGCCATAGCTTTGTCATAATCGCCGCTGAACAAAACGATCGTGGTTTTTTTCTTATCTGACATTCAACTTCCTCCTATTCTATATACCCAACCAGGTATTATTAAAATCAAAAATATATTACCTTTACCCCTATGGGTATAACAATAATAAAAATAAAAGGGTATGTCAACCCTTTTTTTCTAACGACTTTTCACCAATAAATTTACCGCTTCTTTAACAAGCTCTTCCGTATTTTCTTTTCCTGCCATATTTGCCCTTTGAACACACTCAACCAAATTGGAACTAACTACCACGCCAATTGTCCGATCAATCGCAGTCCTTGCAGCAGACAACTGGGTGATGACCTCTTTACAGTCCTTATTTTCATCCATCATTTTTAATATTCCTCTAAGCTGTCCTTCAATGCGCTTCACTCTATTCTTCATTTGATCATCATAATTCAATGAAATTACCCCCTTTCGTGCTGCACTCCATATTTATGGAATTTTTCTGTTAAATAAATTGTACTCATGATCCGGATTGAATAACCGGTATACGATAACCCTCCTTTGGCAAATATCGGATGCCCGTGTTCCTTTCTATCTGCCGGAGACTTTTACATAAAGGTCACTGGCAATCCGAATATTTAATGTATTTAAAGTCAAAACGATTATCCTGGCTATCACATTTAGAAAAGCATTATCAATAGTCATTTTATACCCGTAAGGGTATATTGTCAACTCTAGCATATAAAAGGTCAGGAAAAAGTACTGACGTTCTCTCCTGTGCGTACAATGAGGTACCCTGTTCAAAACCGTCTCAAAATCATCACATACTTCTTAATGATAGGCAAATAATACCACTAAGTCTGAAAAGGGGGAGCCTTTCAATGAGGAAGCGTTATTCAAAAATCGAAAAGTTGACTAAACAAATAAAGGGAAAAAATACAAAAGACCAGCATCAAAAATTTTCTAACGTTGATTGGCATGCGTTTTCAACGAATATTAACGAAAATGAGAAAACATTAAAACAACAGTTAGGTACAAGTGAAGATATTAAGTTTACTCATTTCACGATTAAATTACAAAATGATGATGCACTTAATGCCGTGTTGGTTGCGATTGATCGATTAGTAGACGAAGAGGCAAAAAGAAACAATATATTGAAACCCCTAATCGAGCACCCTTTGCAAGAAAAGCCTAATGATGATTTGAAACAACTCAGAGAAAGGATTTCTGTAAAAGAAATCACCGTTGAAGACAATCTTTTAAGATGACCCACAGCTTGTGCTTCCTTCTTAGGTAAAGGAGACCGCCTTAGCTTCTATACATCCCTTTTTTCGGACAGCGTTTAAACCGGCCGCACTGTAATTTCATTGACATTCACATAATCAGGCTGGGTAACCGCATATACTACGGCTTTTGCGATATCCCGCGCTTCCAGTTTTTTACGTTCGGACACGCTTTTGCTTAATCGGGTGTCCACCATCCCCGGGGAGATATTGGTGACGCGGACGCCGGTTCTGGCCAACTCTTTCTCCAATCCCGTGGAGATCGCACGGACCGCAAATTTGGTTGCACTGTAAACTGTACTCATTTTTGTAACTTCCAATCCGGAAACGGAAGCGATATTGACGATGTGGCCGCTTGAGCGCTCAAGCATGGAAGGCAATACTGCATTGATTCCGTACAGCACACCCTTGACGTTCACATCAATCATCTGCTCCCATTCTTCGACTTTTCCTTCCTGTACGGTCGCTGACAGCATCTGGCCTGCATTATTAATAAAAATATCAACATTTCCGAATGCTTCTGACGCTGTTCTAACCAATCCCTCTACCTCATCTCTGTTCGCCATGTCTGTTCTCACGGCAAGTGCTTTTCCGCTTCCCTGCCGATTGATTTCTTGCTCCATTTCATTCAGTTTATCTGTTCGGCGGGCGGCCAGAACCACATTGGCCCCCTCGCCAGCTAGTTCCTTGGCAATCGCCGCACCAATTCCGCTGCTTGCCCCTGTGATTACAGCTGTCTTTCCTTGTAATTTACCCATGTTCGACTCCTCCTCTTGTGCCCTTTTACAGAGAGTCTACCATGAGTAGCAGGGTTGAACTACTAAGTCGCATCCATTTGGGAACTCTATTTTTTTACTGCATGAATATAATGAATCGTTTCGAAGGCTGTCAGGTAATCTTTTCGATTGAGAAAATAAAGGCCGTTAATATCATCCGGGGATAAATGTTCATAGATGAGCAAGCTTGAATTTGCCAACATATTCTCAATTTCAAAATATGAAAAACAAGATTTCATCGGCTCTCCGCCGGCCGCAGCCATTTTCACCATATTATCCACTCTGTTGGAGATCCCTTTCTCTTCGAATAATCTTTCATCTGCATAATCGAAAACAATGGAGCTTCCTTCAGGCAGTTCGGAAAATAATTGGTTAATCAGGCTTGATAGTTCCGCTTTCGTTAAATAATAAGAAACACCCAGAAGACTAAAGAAGGTTTTTGATTTATCAAACCCTTTATCCACAAGACTTTGATAGGAAAACTTACTGGTGAAATCCATTGGAACAAAATGAAGATTTTTTGGTATTTCTAAACCGGCTTCTTCTAATCTTTTCTTTTTAAATTGTTGCGTTGAAGGGTGATCAACTTCAAAGATTTTCAGGGTATGTTCTAATCCTGGATGCCGGAAGCTAAATGTGTCCAACCCGGCACCTAGGATGACATACTGTTTCACTCCCAGTCTAATTTCGTTAAGCAATACTTTTTCACAATACGCAGCGCGAGCCAAAGGCGTTGGCGACAATTGAATTTGTGTAATCCATTTTAATATTTCTTCCGTCCGGCCTTCGAATTGTTCCGCTATATCTTTATTGAAAAATTGTATGCCTTGCACCATATTTTCTTTGATGTCGTTGAATTCCTTTAGGGAGATTAAATCTTTTGCTATAAAGTCATTAAAAATTTTGGGTGTATCAAATTGACTGTGATACGCTCTGCCGAATGCAGAAATTAATGAAGTTAAACTGGGTTCACTTTCATTCATACAGTACCATCCTCCAAAAAAAAATGAGATTCTCCCAACAAGGAGAATCTCATTATATTAAACATTTTAATAAATGTAAATTATAGCATAATTAAATTTTTTGTCAAGTTAAAAGGTTGCTGATTTTGCTGATGTATAGTAATTCGTATTATTTTCGAGTTGCAGCCTTTTGATTGGCATGTGATAAAATAAGGGATACATAATCTTTCCTACATCTAAACACGTAACCTCCCATACTTTTACTTTTTCGATTCATCCATGTGTTGGTACACCATGTGAAATTCATACATAGAAATCGAGGGAAAACAGATGAGTTCAAATCAAGCGGCGATGGCTTATTCGCGGATCAGGGGTATGGCTTTGGTTTTAACCGGAGCCATTTTTTGGGGAGTGTCCGGCACGGTTGCCCAGTATTTGTTTCAGCAGGAAAAATTCAGCCCGGAATGGTTGACAGTCGTACGGCTGCTATCATCGGGACTACTTCTGCTGGCCATCGCTTACAGGAAGGAAAAAGAGCGGGCATGGGCTGTTTGGAAAAATAAGCGGGATGCATTCAATCTTATCATTTTCAGTATATTAGGAATGCTGGCTGTTCAATATACCTATTTTGCAGCCATTCAATATAGTAATGCAGCTACAGCCACCGTACTTCAATATTTGGGGCCTGTCCTGATCACTCTCTATGTTGCCGTGTTGATGAGGCGGATGCCCCGGCCGATAGAAGCGGCTGCTGTCCTATTAGCCGTTCTCGGAACTTTCCTTCTTGTCACCCAGGGAAGTATCCGCCAGCTTTCGATTTCGGGACTGGCGTTATTTTGGGGGCTCAGCTCGGCTGTGGCCATGGCTTTTTACACCCTTTATCCCCATTCCCTTCTAACCAAGTGGGGTTCCACCATTATCGTAGGTTGGGCGATGTTGATTGGAGGAGCAGGCTTCAGCTTCGTTCATCCTCCATGGCGGTTTGAAGGCCAATGGTCCATCCCGGCTGCTTGCGCCGTTGTCTTTATCGTTATTTTCGGTACGCTGATCGCCTTTTACTGCTACTTGGAAAGCCTGAAATACCTCAGTGCTCCGGAAACAAGTATCCTGGCTTCGGTCGAGCCTTTATCAGCGGCATTTACATCCGTCATCTGGCTTAATGTCAGTTTCGGCGTGCCCGAATGGTCGGGCACACTTTGCATCATTGCCACGATTGCACTATTATCTTTGGGCAAATCAAGAAACTAAGTTTTTTAAGGCCTCTGCCTTTTCAAACGAACAACCCTCTTCATATTTTATAGTAAGGGGGGTGTTTGTTTTGGCTCGGATATATCAAAGAAGACGCGGGCTTTGTCTGTTTCCCGGCTATAACTGGTGCGGTCCGGGGTGCAGCGGACCGCAAGGCCCCATCAATGATGTGGATGCATGCTGCATGAGGCACGATATATGTCTTAAACGGGGAATTCATCCCTGCATTTGTGATAACAGGTTCATTCAATGTCTGCTTGCAAAGCGTGATCCGAACACTCAAAAAGGGCGAATTGCGACCATCATGTATATTTTTATGCGGATCAAAGCTTCTACATTTTGCCGGGGCTACAGACGATAGAAAAAATACGAAAGCCGGCCTCGTACGAACGAAACCGGCTTCTTCCTAGTTATATCTGATCATGTAATATTTTTTCTTGCCGCGGCGGATGATGGTGAATGTGCCGCCCAGTTTATCTTTTTCACCCAATTCATATTCAATATCTGTGACACGCTCTCCATTGATCGAAACAGCTCCGTTTTGGATATCTTCGCGAGCCTGACGGCGCGAAGGAGAAATCTTGGCTTCCACAAGCACATTGACAAGACCCATGTCTTCCCCTGCAAGTACATGCGTTGGAACATCTTTAAAGCCCTGCTCCACTTCCTCAACGGACAATTCTTTAATATTTCCGCTGAAAAGAGCTTCCGTGATCCGGATTGCCTGCTGCAGGGCATCTTCCCCATGGATCAAACGGGTCATTTCTTCAGCGAGTGCTTTTTGTGCTTTTCGCAGATGGGGTTCTTCCTGTAATGACTTTTCTAGCTCTTCAATCTCCTCTTTTGAAAGGAATGTAAAATACTTGAGATATTTCACAGTATCTGCATCTGCTGTATTGATCCAGAATTGGTAAAACTCATACGGAGTTGTTTTTTCAGGATCAAGCCAAATGGCTCCGCCTTCGGTTTTTCCGAATTTCGTTCCATCCGCTTTTGTCACGAGCGGAATTGTCAGGCCGTAAGCTTTTGCATCCTCTCCTGCCATTTTCCGGATAAATTCAAGTCCTGTTGTAATATTTCCCCATTGATCGCTTCCGCCAATCTGCATTTTGCAATCAAGGTTTTCATACAGGTGAAGAAAGTCGATTGCCTGTAAAAGTGTGTACGTAAACTCGGTAAAAGAAATTCCGCTCTCCAGGCGGGTGGCGACTGTTTCTTTTGCCAGCATATAATTGACGCCGATATGCTTGCCATAGTCGCGCAAAAATGTGATCAAATCCATTTTGCCTTGCCATTCGAAATTATTTGTCATCACCGCGGCATTCTCGCCTTCGAAATCAAAAATCTTCATTAACTGAGTTTTGATCCCTTGAACATTTTTGTCGACCTGCTCAAGTGTCTGCAGCCTTCTCTCTTCTTTCTTTCCGCTCGGATCCCCGATCAGCCCGGTCGCTCCACCGACCAAAACAATCGGGCGATGCCCATGCTTTTGAAAGCGGCGCAATGTCAAAAATGGCAGCAGATGCCCGATATGCATGCTGTCCGCTGTCGGATCCACTCCGCAATATAAAGATATCTTCTCTTTTTCCAACACATCTTTGATTCCCGCTTCATCTGTCTGCTGGTAGATGACTCCACGCCATTCCAATTCTTGAAGTAAAGTTTCCAACTCAATTCCCTGCTTTCTTTTTTAAAATAAAAAACGCCCCTTCGTCAAAAACGAAGGGACGACTTGTATATCGCGTTACCACCCAACTTGGGAAAAAATATTTCCCCGCTCTGAAAAAATAACGGCTCAACACCGTTTGCCGCTACTTATATTTCACGGCAAAAGCTCCCGGAAGTAATTCGCCGAATGCTGTTTGTACCGGTTTGCACCAACCACCGGCTCTCTTGCTGACAGGGACAGCCTGACTACTTAGTCCGTTCCTTGCTTATATATTTGATTGAAAAGTATTGTAACCATTTTAATCAGGTTTGTCAAATTCCTCCGAAAAAAGGAGCTTCCTTATGCTATAATAGTGATGATTTCAGGAGGTATTTTTTATTATGCATAATTTTTTCAATAAATTGCGTGAGCGTGCCAGGCAATTTTCTGACGGATTGGATAACAAGGATATAAGTAAAAAAGCCAGGATCACCTATGGAGTCGCATGGAATATTATTCTTTTGACAGTGATTCTCTTATTCCTTGGGGGCGTTTTTGCAGGAGGCGTTGGAGCAGGTTATTTCGCCTCTCTTGTGAAAGAAGAAAAAGTCCGTCCTGCAGCCAGCATGAAAGAGGATATTTTTGAATATGAGGAAACATCGAAGCTTTATTTTGCCGATAACGTCTTCCTTGGAAAACTCCAGTCTGACATCGACAGGGAAGAAGTTAAGATCAAGGATGTATCCGATTATGTGAAAAAGGCTGTGATTGCCACAGAGGATGAGTATTTTTACGAGCATGACGGCGTTGTCCCCAAAGCTTTGATGAGGGCCGTTTATCAGGAATTGACAAACTCGGCAGTCCAATCAGGCGGGAGCACGCTGACACAGCAATTGATCAAGAACCAGATTTTAACGAATGAGGTTTCATTTGACCGTAAAGCTAAAGAAATTTTACTTGCATTAAGGCTTGAAAAGTTTCTTGAAAAAGATGAAATTTTGGAAGCGTATCTAAATGTAACGACGTTCGGCCGGAACTCAACGGGCCAAAACGTTGGGGGAGTACAGGCGGCCGCAACAGGAATTTTTGGCGTCGATGCTAAAGATCTGAATCTTCCGCAGGCCGCTTTTATAGCCGGCTTGCCGCAGAATCCATTTATGTATACCCCATTTGCCCAGGGAGGCGGACTCAAAGAAAAAAGCCAGCTTGAACCGGGGCTGAACCGGATGAAAACCGTCCTGAATAGGATGTACAGCGAAAATTATATTACGAAAGATGAATATGACAAAGCATTAAAATATGATATTGTCGCCGATTTTATCAAACCGCAGCCAAGGCCGTTCGAGAAGTACCCATACCTTACGGAAGAAATTGAACGAAGGGGCGTCGAGATTCTGACTAAAATTCTTGCCCAAAAGGACGGCTACAGCAAAAAAGATCTTGAGAAAAACGGCGGAAGGCTGATGGAAAAGTATACCAAACTTGCCAAACGAGATATCAGACAAAACGGATATCAAATCCACTCTACCATCAATAAAGAGATATACGATAAGTTTCAAAAAATTAAAGATGAGTATCAAAATTACGGCTATACGAAGGTCAGCCAGGTAAAGAATAAAGAAACAGGAAAAATGGAAGAGAAAATTGAACCTGTTCAAATCGGCGCCATTCTTATTGAAAACAAAACCGGAAAGATTTTAAGTTTCGTGGGCGGCCGGGATTATAAATTGGAAGCACAAAACCATGCCACCCAGGCTAAGCGCCAAAACGGATCAACGATGAAACCGCTGCTTGTCTATGCACCGGCGATGGAAATGGGGTTGAGTGCACCCGGTGCTGTCGTGGCGGATATTCCGATTTCCGTCGGCGGGAAAGCGTTCAAAAACTATAGCGGCCGATATTATGGACTCGTTTCTTCCCGGGAAGCCCTGGCCAAGTCGCACAACGCTTCCGCGATCTATACGTATTTGAAAACAATCGATAAAGAACCTTATAAGTATTTAGAAAAAATGGGAATTACCACTTTGACGGAAACCGATAAAACCACTTATGCCGCTGCACTGGGAGGAGTTCAAGACGGTATCACCGTCGAAGAAAACACAAACGCTTTTACGACATTCGCCAATGGCGGGAAATTTATCGATGCCTACATGATCGACAAGATTACGGATGCCGATGGAAAGGTCGTATACGAACATAAAGTGAAGCCAGTGGACGTCTTCAGCCCTCAGACAGCTTATTTGATGACAGATATGATGAGGGACGTGTTCAGATACGGAACAGCGTCCGCCGTTCCAGGGATGCTGAAATTCTCTGCCGACTGGGCTGGAAAAACAGGTACGACCAACGGACCGAACGATTCCTGGCTGATCGGCTCGAATCCGAATGTCACTTTCGGCACTTGGATTGGATATGATGAGCCGGCACCTCTTTCCAGTGACGGAAGCGAGAGTATGCGGAATTACGGAATTTGGGCAAGGCTGATCAACGGCGCTTATGATGTGGCTCCAGATCTGATTAAGACGGATGAAAGGTTCAAAATGCCGGGAGGCATTGTCAGCCGTTCATACTGCGCGATATCCGGAATGCTTCCATCAAAAGCATGTTCAAGTCTCGGTCTTGTGAAGTCTGATATATACAACGCGAAATATGTACCGACAAAAGTGGATGACAGCCTTGGCAACGGGCGCTACGTGACAGCAGGAGGAAGAAATTATCTAGCTCTTCCGCAAACACCCGAAGAATTCACCAAGCCTGGCGGAATGCTCAATCCTGAATTCATCAAGCGGATCTCCCTCGGAAGATCGATTGATCCTTCCTATCTGATTCCGCCGAATGATGAACGCTGGAAAAACTTGCTCGCTGCAGGCGCCGTTCTCAAGGATGACGGAAAAGCACCGGCAGGCGTTAAAGCCTCCGTTTCTGGCGGCACGATTTCATGGAGTCCTTCTGGAAGCCACGACGTAGTCGGCTACCGGGTGTATTCGGAATCTGGAAAGAAGGTTGCTTCCGTCATGTCAGATGGAACACTCTCTAGAAAAGTCGGAAATGGATCGTACTACGTCGTCGCTGTAGACATTGCCGGCCGTGAATCCGCTCCTTCCAATAATGTTGGTGCAAAAGAAGAAGAGAAAAAAGAGAAAGAAGTTACTGAAACATCCGCTGCTGCAGATCAAAAAGAAAAGAAAGAACAGGCTGAAAAGGAAAAAGCTGAGAAAGATAAAGCTGCAGCAGAGAAAAAGAAGCAGGAAGAACAGAAGAAAAAACAAGAGGAAGAAAAGAAACGGCAGGAAGAGCAAAAGAAAAAGCAGGAAGAGGAAAAGAAGAAACAGGAAGAACAGAAGAATACGGAGCAGGAGAATCAAAACAAAGAAAATGAGGGGAATTAACTGCCATCCCCCTCTTTCTTTTTAGAAAAAGCGCTGGGGACTTTTAGTTAAAGTCGTCGGCGCTTTTTGTTTTGGACAGAACCAGTCGGTTTCCACTTTTGCTTTGATTCAATGCTTTTTCAGATAAAGTTAAAGAAAAAAGATGAGTTAGAGAGTAAATTTCTATATTGCTGGTTCGGTTTTCATTTGTTGCTGGACAAGTTTTTGGTACAAAGGGTGAGACTCCATTAATTGTCTATGTGTCCCAATCCCGGAGACGGCCCCTTCTTCAATAACAATGATTTGATCCGCCTCAACTACCGTGGATAGACGGTGAGCAATAATAAGTGTTGTTCGGCCAGCCATTAAATGTTGTAAAGCGCTCTGCACAAGTCCTTCTGATTCACTATCCAAATTGGAGGTTGCTTCATCCAGCAACAGAATTTTCGGATCACGCAGCAAGGCACGGGCAATCGCAATTCTTTGCCGCTGCCCCCCGGATAACTTGATTCCGCGTTCTCCAACTTCCGTATCATATTGGTTCGGAAGATTTTCTATAAATCCTGCAGCATTGGCAAGCTCAGCCGCATGTCGAATTTCCGCTTCATCAACGGACCTTTGGAGGCCATAGCAAATATTATCTTTTATCGTTCCTGACATAATCGGACTTTCTTGTGATACATAGCCAATTTTTCCACGCCAGCTTGTAAGCTGGAGATTTTGTATATTACTATTCCCTATTCTAATACTTCCCTGTTGGGGTTCATAGAACCGCTCAATCAAAGAGAAAATGGTTGTCTTCCCTGAACCGCTCGGTCCCACGAAAGCGACAGTTTGCCCAGGCTCGATATGAAAGCTCAAATCCTTTATTACTGTTTTTCCACTTTCATACCCGAAGCTGACACGGTCGAAGATTATCGTTTCTTCGTGATTTGTTTTCCCATGACTATCGTTTCTTTCAACGGGTAAATCTAAAAGATTTTGGATTCGCTCAGTTGCCCCCATGGCTTTTTGATAGTTTGTAAAAAATGTGGCAAGCTGGCTAAAAGGAATAACGATCTGAAACATGTAAATGATGATCGCTACAAGAGAGCCCGCTGTAAGATCTCCTGACGCCACTCGTGCCCCTCCATAACCTATCAAGATTACAAGTACAATCATTAGGATAGTGGTCATGAAAGGTGAAACGATCGCTTGAATTTTCGCTTCCTTTAAACCGAAACGGAATAATTCATGAATTCCTTTATGCCCTTTTTTTCTTTCCAGTATTTGTCCGTTATAAGATTTTACTAATCTAATGTCACTGAGGACACGCCCAAGATGTGCGCTGAATGAAGCCAGTTCATCCTGGGTTTGTTTGGATATCGAGTAAACCTTTCTACCTAAAGGAAACAAAACAATCATGGATACAGGAATCGAGCAAAGCATGATCAAGGTCATTTTCCAATCAATCATAATTAGAATGATTAAGGCGCCAATAATAGAGACGATTCCTGACACGGATGAAACAAGGTGATTGGTAATGAGCATTTTGACTGTGTTCGTATCCTGCGTCACACGGCTCATCGTTTCGCCCGATTGGTGTTTATCAAAGTATGGAATTGGCAATTCAAGTATATGGTCCCAAAGCTTTTTCCTTATATTGGAGACAAACTGCTCACCAATATATGACATTAAATAAAAAGAAACGCCCCCGGAAATGGTTTGAATAATAAATGCGCCCGATAAGAGGAAAATCAAACTCATTTCTATACCGGACTTGGCAACCTGGTCTACTAAATTTTTGGTGAATAGCGGAACAATGAGACTGGCCCCCGTTTCAAGCAGGCTTAATATAACTGCAAAGACAAGTACCCAGACAGCGGGTTTGCCAATTTTTATGAGTTGAAGAAAACTAGATCCAGAGTTTTTATTTGTCGTTTCCATTTAATTCATCCCTTTGCTTTAAATATATCTCTATTGCCTGCTGAAGGAATATTTCTTCTTGTTCGGTAAATGGTGATACAAAGAGAGATGGGGTATCTTCGACAGGAATAGTCTCCAATTGATCAAGATCAAAATCATTACCGAGTAAATCAAATACAATGGTAACCAGTTCATGGATATTCGCTTGCAGTTCAGTATCATCCGGTTCGCAAGTATGAATTAAATCTTTTATCTTTTGAATGATAAGCGTGGACCGTTTGTTTACTTCAAATCCTTGTGCTTCAAACATTTCCATCACATGATTGACCGTCTGCTCAGGAAAATATTCCCTCATCCAGTCAAATTGCTCTTTTTCATTCAAAATACTGTGAATAAGGAAATGCAGGACCCGTGAATCCATTTCTCCTTCCTGTATGATTTCAATCGCATGCTCCAATGCTTTGATCACCTGGTTCAAATGTTCTTGTTTTTGAATCATAAGCTTCTTTTGGAACTTTAATGAATCCTGTAAATTTGCTTTTTGATCCTTTAATAAAGGTTCAATGTCCTCAAGAGTAAACCCTAAATATTTTAAAGATACGATTTGTTGAAGAGGCGCCATATCTTTGTCTTGATAATACCGTCTCCCCGATTCGGAAATCTTGCTTGGTTTTAATAAATTTTTTTCATCGTAATATCTGAGAGCCCTTTGCGTGACACCGGTTAACTTGGAAAATTCGCCAATAGAATAATATTTTTTCAACGTGATTACCTCCGTTCCATTTACTACTCTTAGCTTACATCTTAACGCAACGTTAGAATCAAACATTTTTTTGAGTTTTATTTAATCTGAACTAAAAAGAAGAACAAGAGGCTTATCCGTAACGATAACCTCTTGTTCTTCTTTCAATATTATTCAGTCTTCCATCGTTGAGAGATCACCCGCCGGCAGGTCCAGCTCCCATGCTTTTAGCACGCGGCGCATGATTTTGCCGCTTCGGGTCTTAGGCAGCTTGTCTTTGAATTCAATTTCCCTTGGTGCCGCATGGGCCGCAAGCCCCGTTTTGACAAACTGGCGGATTTCTTCTTTCAATTCTTCCGATGGCTCATATCCTTCGTTTAAGGCCACAAATGCCTTGATGATTTCACCGCGGACAGGGTCCGGTTTTCCAATGACGCCGGCTTCGGCAATGGCTGGGTGCTCAAGTAGTTTGCTTTCCACTTCAAAAGGCCCCACCCTTTCTCCTGATGTCATGATCACATCATCCACCCTGCCCTGGAACCAAATATATCCATCTTCGTCCATGTAGGCCGAATCCCCGGAAATATACCAGCCGCCAGGGAGAAAATATGATTCATATTTCTCCGGATTGTTCCATATTTGGCGCATCATCGAAGGCCAGCCTTTTTTGATCGCCAGGTTCCCCATCCTGTTTGGGGGCAGGACGTTCCCCTGATCGTCGACGATGGCAACTTCAATTCCCGGAAAAGGTTTCCCCATGGATCCCGGCTTGATTTCCATGCAAGGATAGTTGGCAATGACATGCGCTCCCGTTTCCGTCATCCACCATGTATCATGAATCCGTTTGTTAAATACTTTCATTCCCCAGCGGATCACTTCAGGATTAAGCGGTTCACCTACACTGAGAATATGGCGGAGCGAGGATAGATCAAATTTTTTCACGAGTTCATCACCCGCGCTCATCAGCATCCTGAATGCTGTCGGGGCACTGTACCAGACGGTTATACCAAAATCCTCAATCGTCTGATACCAGTTTTCCGGCTTGAAACGGCCTCCCGTAATGACGTTTGACGTCCCGGTCAACCATGGTCCAAATATTCCGTAGGATGTTCCGGTCACCCAGCCCGGATCCGCCGTACACCAGTATATATCTGTTTCCTGCAAATCGAGAACCCAGCGTGCTGTGTGATAATGCTGGATCATGGCATTATGGACATGAAGCACCCCTTTTGGGCGCCCGGTTGATCCGGAAGTGTAATGAAGGATCATGCCGTCCTCCCTGTCCACCCATTCAATATCAAGATCATTGTCCGCTTCGGCCATTTTCTTATTAAAGTCAACAAAAGGGCCTGCTTCCTCAACATCGCTGCCTACGATAAAAATTGTTTTTAAATGCGGCAGCTCGTCCACCGGTACACGCCCAATCAAATCAGGGGTTGTTATCAATACCTTTGCTTCACTGTCTTCCAGCCTGTCTTTTACAGCACCCTCCATAAACGCTTCAAAAAGCGGCCCGACGATGGCTCCCAGTTTGATCGCTCCAAGAACGGAAAAATAAAGTTCCGGCGAACGGGGCATAAATATGAATACTCTGTCCCCTTTTTCTACATTTCCGTACTCTTTTAATACGTTTCCCGCTCTATTGCTCCATTTTTTCATCTCATAAAACGTATATTTTTCATTTCTCTTTTCATCCCGGTAAAACAAAGCCACTTTATTCTTCCGAAAGGACTCAGCATGACGGTCAATCGCTTCATACGCCATATTGACCTTCCCTGTTTCAGCCCAAGAAAAAACTTTCTCGGCATCTTTCCAATCAAAACTTTTGTATGCTTCTTCATAATCCTTTAGATTATAGCTGCCTTGTGTGACTGGTAACGTTTCCACTTTCATCGGGCGAATCCTCCTTCATTAGAATTATTTTTCCATTATAATATAATCGACATAATTCCACAATTAGTCCATCTTTTGAAAAAATTACGTTTGCCTATACTTTACCCATTTCCGGCAAATGAAAGCGTTCATTTAATCGTGTATAATGAAAGTCAGCCTTTTGATGAGAATTCATGGAGGTGGCCGAATGGAGCATCGCAAAACGTACAATGCCATGGAGTTAAGGACGAAGGACAGCACCCTTCTTATAGAAGGCCCCATTTCCGCGGAGCAGCTGGCGCAACTCGAGTTCCACAAGGATCTGGTTTCATTCAGACCGGCACCCCAGCAGAAGAAAGCATTGGTTGAAATTGCCGGACTGCCTGAGGGCAGGATCATTATTGCAAGGGAAGATAATGTTGTCATCGGATACGTTACCTTCTTATATCCGGATCCGCTTGAGCGTTGGTCCGAAGGCAATATGGCTGATTTGCTCGAGCTTGGCGCAATTGAAATCATACCAAAGTTCCGTGGGCAGGGTGTAGGAAAAGCACTCCTTAAAGTATCGATGATGGACGACGCAATGGAAGATTATATCATCATAACAACAGAGTATTATTGGCACTGGGACTTAAAAGGAACCGGGCTGTCTGTATGGGATTATCGAAAAGTGATGGAAAAAATGATGCACGCGGGAGGCTTGGAGTGGTATGCCACGGACGACCCGGAGATTTGTTCGCACCCCGCGAACTGCCTGATGGTGCGGATAGGAAAAAGAGTCGGCCAGGAATCCATTCAGCAGTTTGACCGTCTAAGGTTTAAAAACCGGTTTATGTATTAAAAGACGTTGACCACCGCATCCCATGCAGTTGGACATTTTCGGGACTTTCGAAAAGGAGTTGAAGAACCATGATTGTAGAGCAAATCATGACAAAAAATGTGCATACCCTGTCTCCTGAATCCACGGTGAAATCTGCGCTCACCCTTATGAGACAACACAAAATCCGCCATTTGCCTCTCAGCAATGAAAATGAGGAAGTGGTCGGCCTTGTAACAGAACGTGATATAAAAAGCACCTTGCCTTCTTTTTTAAAAGGGGAAGCACTTGAAGAACATCTTCATGCCCCTTTATCAACAATTATGAACTGCAATGTGATCACGGGGCATCCCCTGGATTTTGTTGAAGAAATTGCTGCTCTGTTTTATGACCATAAAATCGGCTGCCTTCCCATTGTAAATAACCGAAAACTCGTGGGAATCATAACGAGCACCGACCTTCTGCATACAATGGTTGAGCTCACAGGAGCCAACAAACCCGGTTCACAGCTTGAGGTCCGGGTGAAAAACCGTCCGGGTGCCCTGTACGAAGTAACTGCCGTATTCCATAAGCACCTTGTCAATGTTCATAGCGTACTTATTTATCCCGACCCGGATGATGAGGATTATCAAATCCTTGTCTTCCGGATTGCCACCATAAATCCCATTCCCGTCATCGATGCTTTAAAGAAAGAGGACCTTCATGTGCTGTGGCCAAACATGCCAGGGATGTCATCATCATGAAAAACGGGCCCGTCTTTATTTATTCCGATAAATTATTGGAATACCGATTTTCAGAACATCATCCGTTCAATCAAATTCGTTTGAAGCTTACCCTCGAATTGTTGGAAGCGATTGGGGCCATATCCGAAAACGATATTGTGCAGCCAAGGCGGGCATCCGATGAAGAATTGATGCTGATTCATGACCCGTCTTTTATCCATGCAGTAAAGCAGGCCGGAAATGGAAACCTGTCAGTTGATCGGGCAGAGGGATTCGGGCTCGGCACCGAGGACACCCCGATTTTTCCGGGGATGCATGAAGCAAGCTCATTGATTGTCGGCGGAACTCTGACGGCCGTCGACTATGTGATGGAAGGGCGGGCCAGCCATGCCTTGAATGTAGGCGGAGGCCTGCATCATGGTTTCAGGGGAAAAGCATCCGGCTTCTGCGTTTATAACGACTGCGCCGTGGCCATTAAATATATCCAAAAAAAATATAAGGCAAGGGTGCTTTATGTCGATACGGATGCCCATCACGGCGATGGTGTGCAGTGGTCTTTTTATGATGATGACACTGTCTGTACGTTCTCCATCCATGAAACCGGAAGATATTTATTCCCCGGAACAGGACAAAGCAATGAATGGGGCCAGGGAAAAGGCTACGGATTTTCATTCAATGTCCCATTGGATGCTTTCACAGAGGACGAGTCATTCATCGCTGCCTATACAGAGGCTTTCAGGGAAATTGCGGAATATTTCAGGCCAGATGTCATCCTGACGCAAAACGGGGCTGATGCGCACTACTATGACCCGCTCACCCATTTATCCGTGACCACGAAAACATACCGCGAGATTCCCAGGCTTGCACATGAACTAGCCCACCAATATTGCGAGGGAAGATGGATTGCTGTCGGAGGCGGCGGTTATGACATTTGGCGGGTAGTCCCGCGGGCATGGTCCCTTATTTGGCTGGAAATGACCGGCCAACATGTTTCCGGCCGCCTTCCGCAAAGCTGGATCAAAAAATGGCAGCCCCATGCCGGGCTGCCCCTGCCTGATCACTGGGACGATCCCCCGGACATGTATAAGCCAATTCCGAGAAAGCAGGAAATCACGGAAAAAAATCAGCAAACTGTTGACCGGTCTTTACTTTATCTTCGAGAGCAGGTAAAACAGAAGAACAAAAATCCGGACAGATAAACGATTCTGTCCGGACTTTATTTATGATAATTATTATTTTTTTGTAGAGCCTCTCAACTCAATCCTATGCGGGAGAACGACAATATTTTCCTGAACCTTCTCCTTGTTCATATATTTGGTCAGCAGCCTCATTGAAACGGCTCCAATATCATACAGCGGCTGAACAACCGAGCTCAGCTGAGGGCGCACCATAAGCGTCAGCTTAGTGTTGTCCGATGTGATGACTTCGATGTCTTCCGGAACGGACAAACCATCATCCTGTGCCCCATGCATGACACCAAGCGCCATTTCATCATCGCCTGAGACGATGGCTGTCGGCTTGTCATCAAGATCTTTCAGCTTTTTCCATCCTTCCAGGCCTGATTCATACGTATACTCGCCTTCAATGACATATTTATCCTGGAATTCCAAGCCTGCTTCTTCCAAGGCCTGTTTATAGCCGACAAACTTTTCTCCATGGTTGATCAGATCGCGCATCGGTCCCATCGCAAAAGCTATTTTTTTATGGCCTTTTTCGATGAAATAAGTTGTTGCATCAAATATTGCCTGGCGATAGTCAATATTTACGGATGGTATCGTCTTGGATTCCTCAATTGAACCCGCAAGGACAATAGGAACAGGTGACCGTTTCAATTCCTGTACAAAATCATCTGTAATATTCTGGCTCATGACGATCAGGCCGTCCACTTGTTTGCCAAGCATCGTATTCAACAGATGGAGTTCTTTATTTACGTTTTGGTCGGAGTTGCTCAAAATAATATTATACTTATACATCGTAGCAATATCTTCGATCCCGCGGGCGAGCTCCGCGTAAAAAATATTGGCAATATCCGGAATGATTACCCCTACAGTGGTCGTTTTCTTGCTGGCAAGGCCGCGGGCAACCGCATTTGGCCTGTACTCCAGCCTTTCAATCACTTCAAGTACTTTTTTCCGGGTGGCCGGTTTTACGTTGGGATTTCCGTTCACCACTCTCGATACAGTGGCCATTGAGACATTAGCTTCGCGGGCCACATCATATATCGTAATATTCATCCTCATCACTCTCCTGTATACAACTACGCCGACATGGTTATTTTAGTTTCACTTATTATATATAATTTTCTATTCTGTCATAATCATACGCCAGAGTATCATAAGCTTGCAAACCTTTATGCTTCCCGTCATGAAAATTTCACAAAAATAAGGGCGGCTTGAAGGATAGCCGCCCTTATTTTATGTCCAGCTCCAGGCGCCCAGCGACTAGCAAACTTCGCACTCCTTTCCTCGAAAAAGCTTTGCTTTTTCTGCGTGGATGTTTATTCAAGGAAGTTGCTCAGAGCACTACGATAAGTCAACATCGGCTCCGACGCACAGGATGTGCTAGTG
>NZ_VEKZ01000064.1:0-21526 GCF_007681465.1 Siminovitchia fortis | reverse complement strand
CAAATGGCTTTGTTCAAAATTTTAAAGCTAAAACATCTTATACTTTCTTACTCAGAAAAAAAGCGCAAGCCCTTTTTAACCCGGGCTCACGCTACCTGCCATGAATATGATATGCCTCATAAACCTCGCGTTTGGGCACCTTGCGGTCGCTTGCCGCCCGCTTGATGGCCTCTTTTGATGTAAGGTTTTCGTTTTCGATATAATGTTCCACATGTTCTTTCAATCCAAGCAGCGCCCACCATGGCGGCCCTTCACTGGAATCTGGGTCACTGTTGCCCTCCACAATAAGGCAAAACTCTCCCCGGATTTCTTCCTTCTCCGCCCATTCGACCGCCGAGGAAAGCCTTCCGCGCAAAAATTCTTCGAACTTCTTCGTCAGCTCCCTGCATAAAACAATTTTCCTGTCCCCCCAAACGGCAACCATATCCTTTAATGTATCTTTCAATCGATGCGGTGCTTCATAAAGAAGGATCGCCCCATCCTGCCGTTTCAGTCTTTCGAGCTCCGCTTTCCTCTCTTTTTTCCCTCTTGGCAAGAATCCGTAGAAATAGAAAGGCTGCGGATTAATCCCTGAAGCGATCAAAGCGGTCAACGCAGCGTTTGGGCCTGGAACAGGCACGACCGCTATATCCGCTTCGATGGCCGCCCGAACGATTTCATAACCCGGATCAGAAATGCAAGGCATCCCTGCATCGCTGACAAGCGCTATATTGTCCCCTTTTAACAACCGCTCGACAAGCTGGCGGCCGCTTGTCTCCTTGTTATGTTCATGATAGCTTGCAAGCGGTGTTGAAATGTCAAAATGGCTGCACAGCTTTTTTGTGTTCCGTGTATCTTCCGCAGCAATCAGATCGGCTTCCTGCATCAGGCGAATTGCCCGGAAGGTCATATCTTCCAAATTGCCGATCGGCGTCGGTATTAAAAATAGCGTGCCCCGATCCGTTGTCTCATTGCTTTTCTGGCTTCGCATTACGTTCACCGGCCTCATGTAAAAATTGTTCTTTTTTTAGCCTCGTCAGCTGCTTGAAAGCATATTCCGCCTTCAACGCATCACCTTTTTCCTCAAATTCTTCTACATAGATCATCGATACCGGCGTCCTCGTCCGGGTATATTTGGATGCCTTTTTGCTGTTATGCTCGGAAAGCCTCCGGGCAGGGTCCACCGTATAGCCGCCGTAATAGGAGCCGTCCCTGCATTCCAACACATAAAAATAATGTTTATTCTTCTTTTCCATACAGTATCTCTCTTACTTCCGGAGTATACTCGTTTTCATCGTTATAGACAAACAGGGGCGCGAGTGCCTTCAGGCCAGAATTCCCGTTTTTGATCCCCTCTACCAAAATCGTATTCGCTTCTTTCCCTGCCTTCGGATAAACGAATCTAAGCCGCTTCGGCTCCAAGCGATACTGCCTCATAAGCGTCAAAATATCCATCAGCCGCTCGGGCCTGTGGACGAAAGCGGCTTTACCGCCTTGGCGGAGAAGTTGGCTGCTTGTCCGTATGACATCTTCAAGCGAACAGAGAAGCTCATGGCGGGCGATGGCCAAATATTCATTTTCATTGATAATGGACGGTTCTGCTGAAGTAAAATACGGCGGATTGCACGTAACGACATCATATTTTCCATGGCCGAGCGTTTGGGCAATCTCTTTGACATCTCCATGGATCATCCGGATCCTATCTTCCAGGCGGTTATATTGGATGCTCCTTTCCGCCATATGATACAGGCGCTCCTGAATTTCCACGCCCGTAATGGCTGCTTTTGTTTTGCTGCTTAATAAAAGGGGAATGACCCCATTGCCGCTGCATAAATCAATGATATTTCCCTTTTGGATCGGTACATAGGCAAAACGGGCCAGCAGCACGGCATCAAGGGAAAAAGCAAAAACAGACGGGCTTTGGATAATACGCAAATCTTCCGCCAGCAAATAATCCAGGCGCTCGTCACCAATTAATTCAATCATATCCAAACACTCCAATAAAATAGCCTTCCCCATTCTAAGGAAGGCCTTATATAGCAAATTATTTTTTATTCAAAAAGGAAAGGCAGAACAGGCAGTCTTCATCTCTTCTCGGGCTGCCAAAATGAACATTGCAAATATGGAAGCCTTCTTGATAAAGGCGGGCCAGATTATCATAACCCTCTCCAATATCAATTTCAGTCAATTGATCATAAGCAGTGCGCTCGTCTTCCTCTCCATCAGGCAGTATGAGACCGGGCTTTTCCATCCCTTGATCCAGATGTCGGCGCAGTTGGTCATTTTCCGACTTCAACGCATGGTTTTCTTCGATCAACTCGACCATATACTGCTTCAACTCGCCAAGCTGCTGATACAATTGGCCGATCTGCATTTCCATATTGCTTACTGAATCGAAGAACTCCTTTTTATCCTTCACCTTACCACCTCATTATTCCGTGGCCTGGACAGACGTTACACTTTCACTCATGATCTCTTCCAGTGTATATTCCAAGACCCGCTCCTGGTCAGACAATTCCACTTGCATAATGCGCTCCAGTATATTTAAGCCGACCACTCTTCCTGAACCGTTCGGTGTATGGATGGTCTCGCCCACATCAGGAAGCGCAGCCTTCGCTGCTTCATACTCATCATTTTCATATTTCAGGCAGCACATCAGCCTGCCGCATAAGCCGGATATTTTCGTCGGGTTTAAGGAGAGATTTTGATCTTTGGCCATTTTGATTGATACAGGTTCAAAATCTCCCAGGAAAGTAGAGCAGCATAGCATACGCCCGCACGGACCGATTCCTCCGAGCATTTTCGCTTCATCCCTTACTCCTATTTGCCTCAGTTCAATTCTTGTTCTGAAAATGGAGGCCAAATCTTTTACAAGCTCACGGAAATCAACGCGCCCGTCAGCTGTAAAATAAAAAATCACCTTGTTGCGGTCGAATGTGTATTCTACATCAACAAGCTTCATATCAAGCTGATGCTCCAGGATTTTCTCCGAACAGACCTGGTAAGCCTCCTCGGCCGCTTCCTTGTTCGATTCAACATTCTGCTGGTCCTGTCCATCTGCAATCCGGACAATTTTTTTCAATGGGAGCACTACATCATGTTCGCTGACCTGCTTCTTTTCGGTCACAGCTTTTCCAAATTCGATGCCGCGTGCAGTTTCTACAATGACGTAATCGCCTTTGCGGACGGGATGATCCATTGGATCGAAATAATATATTTTACCGGCTTTTTTAAACCGGACTCCTACAACATTATACAAAAGAAGGTCCCCCCTGCAAATTCAGCACAAGCTGTTCCATTAACAGCTGAGGATTCATATTTGCGTGTAATTTTCTTTTGGCTTCCAAAATTGCAGTCATTTGTTTCGACAGCCGTTCCATTGAGGTGTGAAGAGCATCCTTTTCAAGCGTCTGCCGCTGATCAGGATAGACGAGCTGCCGATCCTTCCCCAATTGTATGTTCAGTATATCTTTATATATATATAATAAAAGAGACAGTCCCAGATCATGCTGGCCTTTCTCTTTAAAATGCCCCATCCAGTCGGTTTGAAGTGAAGTCATCGCATAGAGCGGGTTTTCTCTAAGCACTTCATATAATTTTAACACTATTTTTCTGGCTTGTGCAAACCAATCATCATCATTCAGTCTTACGGCTTCCTGAAGATCGTTTGTGAGGGCGGCCAGAAGGGCTGCTTTTCCTTTCGGCACACCTGCTTGTTCCAGCTTTTCAGCAAAAATGTCAGGTCCCAATGGATAGAAAGGTACCGATTGACAGCGCGAGATGATGGTGGGCAATAATTGCTGCGGCTGCTCCGAGACAAGAACGGCTGTCGTTCCGGAATGAGGTTCTTCCAAAAATTTCAATAAACTGTTCGCCGCCTGAACTGTCATCTTTTCGGCATCCATAATAATATACAGCTTTCTCTTCGATTCCATGCCCGATTTGCTAAATTCCGTTCTCAGCGAACGAATTTGATCTATTTTAATGGAAAGCCCGTCCGGTTCAACGAGATGAACATCCGGATGGTTTCCGCTTTTGATTCTTTTACAGTTTCCACATTGTCCGCAAGGATTCACATCTTGTCCATTTTCCTCGCAGAAGAGGCTTTCCGCCATTAACAGGCTGCCTGCTTTCTTGCCGGTCCCACGCTCACCTTCAAATAAATAGGCGTGGGCGACCCGGCGATGGACCAGACTGTTTTTTAAGAGCCTGGCCGCAATCGGCTGCTCATGCTCAAATTGATCCCAATTCATATCTTCCGGTATTCACCCGCCTACGTATATAAATGGATCAGCAGCCCTTTTATCTCACCGATTTTTCCTAAAATATCGATGGACTGCTTTTCCTCCTTCAAAACTTCTTCGGTCAATTCAACCAGTTTCTCATCAATCAGTTCAACAGTCTGATGGACTCTTCCTTCTGCAAACCTGTTCCAGCTGTGCGACTGCTTAAGCTCCATCCCCGTATCAACCGTTTCTTTTACAAGCTGCTTCACGAGTGTTTTATATTTTGCCAAGTCACGGAAATTCCTTGATTTCCCAAGCCGCTTCCCCGCCTTATGGACATCCGCGAGCAGCCTGTCCAGATGCTCTTTATAAAGCTGGACTTCCTGATGGGAGATGACTTCGGAAAATTTTGCCCCGGTACTGCCGGATCTGGGAAGGGATGAAAATTGCCCCGTTCTTGATCCAGCCAAATCATTGACCTTCATGGACATCTCCTAAAACTGGTGGAACTGCTCGATCGGGAGAACAAACACAGTTGCTCCTCCTACCGAAACTTCCACTGGATAAGGAATATACGAATCAGCGTTTCCTCCCATAGGGGAAACGGGCGCCATCAGCTGTTCACGTGACTTGCAGCTTTCCCTTATGACCTCAAGCGCTTTCTCGACGCGGATATCTTCTGTACCTATCATAAAAGTCGTATTTCCGGACTTCAAGAAACCACCGGTTGTTGCCAATTTTGTTGCCCTGAAGTTATTTTCAACCAAGGCATTCATGAGACGGTTGCTGTCCTGGTCCTGAACTACTGCCATAATTAATTTCATTTTGCTCACTCCCCGTAATAAAGTGAAAAACAAATTTGTTACTATTCTTATTATATCAGCTAATCGAATATGTGACATTGTTATTCGTGTATCAATCCGTCCACTTTCCATCGAAAAAACGACATTTATTTTAAGAGGATTGAACACGTACTATAAATAGTCAATCTTTATTCAGTATTCCAGCTTGCACCAGCCGCCCGTCAATCACCTTTTTTGCCTTCTGGTACACCGAGTCTATTGGGGCAGAGGCATCGATTAAGATTATTCTATCCGGAAATCTTTGCAGCAATAGATGATAGCCTTCCCTTACTTTACGATGGAACCCGACTTTTTCCAGATCAAGCCTGTTCACTTCCCGCCCTGCATTCCGGGCGATCCGCTTTAATCCCATTTCAGGCTCTATATCAAAATACAGCGTCGCATCCGGCATGGCACCTTGAATGGCAAATTCATTGATGGCATACACTTCATCGATTCCAAGTCCTCTTGCATATCCTTGATAGGCGAGGGAACTGTCAATAAAGCGGTCACACAGGACAACTTTTCCTTCCCGGAGCGCCGGCAGAACTTTTTCCGTCAAATGCTGGCGTCGTGCAGCGGCATACAACAAAGCTTCCGTACGCGGGTCCATCATCGTATGCTCTTTATCAAGGATGATTGTCCTGATTTTTTCTGCTATGCCGATTCCACCCGGCTCTCTAGTGGCCAATACCTCCACTCCATCAACGGCCAGGTCTTCCGCCAGTTTTTCAATCATTGTTGTTTTGCCCGCGCCTTCGGGCCCTTCCAATGTGATAAACAATCCGCTCATCCATTCTCTTCCCCCGATCCCTAATGTTTACAGCGTATAGTATAACATCGGGATACTAATAAAAATAGTGGCCCTCATTGTCAGGTTTGGCTGTTTTTGATCCAAAAATACAAAAAACCAGGCTTCCATAAGCGGCAGCCCGGTTTTATGTGACAATTTTTGTTTCTTTAATGACCCTCATCTGTTCCACAAAATATTTGTACCTCGGGTCATCTGTCTCTGTATGGATAATCTCCTGCTCACAGCCGGCACAAATAAAAGATGTATAAAGATGAATCCCCGCATCCTGTGCTTTTTTACAAATTATGCACTTTTCCATCTCTCCACCTCCACACATTTTTATTATGGCCACTGCCGGTCAATTGTATACACAATTGACAACATTTGAGCAGTTGAAAACCATTTGTTTCATTCTATGCCCTGAAATCGGATGCCGTGTTTGTCTCGGGCTTTTTTTCAAAAGAAAAATGAAACATCCGCATTGACCGGATGTTTCACGCAATAATCCATAATTGGATGACTGACAATGCCGCAACCCCCGGCAGACCGAGCAGCCCGGAAATGGCGGCAGTCACAAAATTAATGGGGATATACAGCCCGAATTGATTCCCGAAAGCATTTAAAAAGAATAAAAACAAAGCTCCGATCATCAATTTTATAAATGATTGGCCGATCACTTTAAAAACGCTCCCGGGTTTTACCGCCATCAGTAAAAAAATGATCAGGCCGATCAGCGAAGAAATGATCAAGATTGAATCCAAACGTTCCCCCTCCTGCCCTCTCGTCCTTATTTATTATTGTATGAGAGGATTGTCCGAAAAGAACTGACAAGGGAGTCAATGATCCTTTATCGAAATTTTTCGTATCTTCGCTTCCTTGAACAGGAAAATATATTTGGCCTTTGCCAGCCGCAACCGATACTGCAATTCATCATTCGGCTCATAGCTCAATTTGAGCAAATCGCTTTTTTGATCCCATTCTTTTTTAATATTTCCCATGAGGCCTATTAGCCTTTGATCAAATTCTTTACGCATTTTTTGTTTCCGTAACATATGGGACCTCTCCTTAAAGAACTTCTCTTCGGCCTTCCAACGCTTTTGAGAGAGTCACTTCATCTGCGTATTCAAGATCTCCTCCGACAGGCAGGCCATGGGCAATCCTTGTGACGGTGATGCCCGACGGCTTGAGAAGGCGGGAAATATACATGGCCGTAGCTTCCCCTTCAATATTAGGATTTGTCGCCAGGATCACTTCCTGGACGGTTTCGTCCTGGAGCCTTTTCAGCAGATCAGGAATATTGATGTCTTCCGGCCCGATGCCTTCCATAGGGGAAATGGATCCATGAAGGACATGATACAAGCCGTTGTATTCCTTCATCTTCTCCATGGCGATAACATCTTTCGGCTCCTGCACGACACAGATGATGCTGCGGTCCCGTCTTTGGTCTTCACAAATGTAGCATGGATCCTTGTCGGTGATATGGCCGCATACTGAACAGTAGCCGAGATCCCTTTTTGCATTGACAAGGGCCTTTGCAAAATCAAGAACGGTGTCTTCTTTCATATTAAGAACGAAAAACGCCAGGCGGGCTGCTGTTTTCGGCCCGATTCCCGGCAGTTTCATAAAGCTGTCGATCAGCTTTGATATTGGTTCTGGGTAATGCATAATGGTAACCTCCTAGAAGCCAGGAAGGTTTAATCCTTTTGTAAATTGTCCCATCGTCTGGCTTGATAATTCTTCCGCCTGCTTCAAGGCATCATTGGTAGCCGCCAACACAAGATCTTGGAGCATTTCAATATCTTCCGGGTCCACAACCTCTTCGTCAATTTGAACTTCCAGCACTTCCTTATGGCCGGATACAATCACTTTTACCATTCCGCCGCCTGCTGTGCCTTCGATTCTTTTTTCTCCAAGCTCCTCTTGCGCCTGCGCCATCTTCTTCTGCATTTTCTGCATTTGTTTCATCATGCCTTGCATATTTCCCATTCCTCGCATCATCGTACGACCTCCACCATGATTAGTTTTTAATTTCCAAAAGATCTTTCCCAACGAGTTTTAGAGCTTCGGACACGATCGGGTCCTGCTCCTCTGCAGTGCCTTCGCCCCCGTCATTCTTGCCTGTTTGTAAAAATTCTTCCCGGATCTCTTTCCATTGGGCTTCAGGAACACCAATGATTTTATATCCGGTTCCCATCTGCTCCTCTAAAATCTGAGAGATTGTTTGGATAAATGTTTGATTTTCCATGGCCATTTTACAAATCATATCATATTTGAATTTCAGGACAATCGCATCAGCCGATGCTGCAGCCGGTTCGGCATCATTGAGCAGGGCAACCTGCGAAGGCAAGTGCCGCTGATTCAATATATTCAAAAATTCTCCCCAATGGCTTTTAACATCATTTAGATGCTTCCTTGTAGCTTCCTTCAAAACCTGGGTAACGGTCCCTGCATTGACCCGGAATTCCTTTCCGGCATTTCTGGCCGGTCTTTTTGAAGGTGCAGCAGGCTTGCTTTGGGTCTTGTCAATCGGTTGGCTATTGTTTTTCAACCATTTGATTTCTTTTTCCAACGCTTCAATTTTCTTATATAATTCCTGGAGTTGCGGTCCATCTGCCTGGGCCGGAACTCTTTCTGTCTGGCAAAGTTTCACCAGGCATACTTCCAAATAAATACGCGCATGATTGGAAAACCGCATTTCCTGCTGGGTTTTGCTTAATATATCAATGTATTCATAAATTTGCTGCGGCTGAATCTCTTCGGCAAGGGTTTTAAATTCTTCATCAATAAGCGCTTGCTCGGCTATCTCATCCAAATTCGGGGCTGTCTTATAAAGCAGCAGGTCCCGGAAATACAGGATGAAATCCTCCGTGAACCGGGAAGGATCCTTCCCCTGCATGAGCAGCTCCTCAAGAGTGCCGAGTGCTTCGGAAACATCTTTATTATGAACGGCCCGTGCAAGCCTGTTCAAACTGTTTTGCGATATGGATCCGGTAACCGTCAATGCATCTTCCACGGTGACTTTCCCGGTACTGAAAGAGATGGCCTGATCCAGTAGGCTCAATGCGTCCCGCATACCGCCTTCAGCCGCTCTCGCAATGATTTGAAGCGCCTTCTCATCATATTCCAACGAAGTTTCATTTGCAATATGCGACATTCGCCCGGCGATGTCCTGCGAAGTGATTCTTTTAAAATCAAACCGCTGGCACCTGGAAATGATGGTTAACGGAATTTTGTGCGGTTCCGTCGTAGCCAGTATGAAAATGACATGTTTGGGCGGTTCTTCCAACGTTTTAAGCAAAGCATTGAATGCGCCGATAGTCAGCATATGCACTTCGTCAATGATGTAGACCTTGTACTTCACCGCGTTGGGCGTATACTTGACCTTGTCACGGATATCACGGATTTCTTCCACTCCGTTATTGGAAGCCGCGTCAATTTCAATGACATCGGGAACCGAACCGTCCGTGATTCCCAGGCAGGCGGGACATTCATTGCACGGTTCCGCAATTGGCATTTTTTCGCAGTTGACGGCTTTTGCCATTATTTTGGCAGCACTTGTTTTTCCTGTTCCGCGGGGGCCGGAAAATAAGTAAGCATGCGATATTTTTTGTTGGAGGAGAGCATTTTGCAACGTCTTCGTCACATGTCCCTGCCCGATGACATCCGCAAACGCCTGCGGCCGCCATACTCGATATAACGCTTGGTAACTCATGCTCTGCCTCCTTGTTAAGTAATAATTTTCTACTATTTATTATACCTTAACCGGAAAGGAAATTACAGACAGAGTATTATCGAAAATAGATATAAAGGAAGATGAACAGGGCTGCTAAAATGCCCCAGATCCGCCACCGCCGCCCCCCAACCCCTCCACTTGTGGAAGAGCTTCCACTTGATTGGGAAGCGGCCGTTTCTTTTGCCTGTTCTCCTGCCGTGTCAAAAGATGAAGCCAGGAGCGGCCAATGCACCAGATAAAAGCCTGATGAAATACCGGCTGCTTCACCCGCAAATTCCCCGAAAGCTGTAAATCTGTTCGTTTCGGTACAAATTGAGCCTCCGATTCCAAGTGAATAAATTATAGCCCGCATCCGGTCATCCTCGCTATGGAGCTTCCAGTCCCAGTCGGATATTTGTTCAAATCCCATCTGCTGGTTGAGGAGGATGAATGGCAATAGTCATTTTTCCGTAGTCGGCTTCATTGCGGTCATCAAAAAATGGCCAATAAAATTCCGTTATATCGGCATACTTCTCCATCCCATTTTTGATTGTATATAGATCTACCTGGATCGTTTCATCCTTGCCGCTGCGGTGAACTTTATACAGTTCCCCCTCTTTTTCCACCTTTAGACTTGTTTCACCCTCGTTCGCCATAAAGCCACTTATTTCCGCACCTTTTTTCGGGAATATTTCCCGGGTAATGCCATTAAATTTTCCGTCAAAAATATAAGTATGTCGTTCGTTGACATCGATGTCTCCATTTTCCTGCAAATAAGCATCAATTTTTACATCAGAAATTGAAAAATCTACGGCATAGGCAAACGAAGGAGCCAAAAACAAAAAGATTAAAGTAGGAAAGATAAATTTTTTCAACATAAACTATTCACCTCACTCTGCTTATATTGGTTACGGGCTTAAAGCTAATTAGGTTTCAAATCACAAAAAACCCATCCGCTTTATGCGAATGGGTTTGACCATTTCTTTGATTAATGCCGCGCACCTTCCTTCGACAGTGCTTCATCTGCGTTACCCAAGCAGTTAGCTCGACCCAGGCTGCCCCGCGGCACATGAGAGGTTCCACTTAATGCTGCTTCCTTCCGGACCTGACATGGTTCGTGGGTTCCCATTGCGCGGGACCCGGGTGTCTACACCACTTACTTGAGGCAGGCCAGACAAAACAGCAGCCTCTGGAAGGGATTCAACCCCGCTGGAGCGGATTTCGGGTACAGGGCTCCGCTACTTCCCCGTCTAGCACGGCATATCCTATTTTACTACTTTTTCACTTTAAAATCAATGTCTGAGCTGCGTATGATAAAAGTTTCCAGGAATTAAGACTTTCTCTTTTTATCACGGATCTTACGAAAAAAATCGCTTAAAAGCCGGCTGCATTGTTCACCCAATACGCCGCTTATGACCTCGCTTTGATGATTGAACCGTTCATCCTCCAACAAATTCATCAACGTTCCCGCACAGCCGGCCTTCGGATCGGAGGCACCGTATACAACCTTTTGGACCCGTGATAAAATAATGGCTCCGCTGCACATCGGGCAAGGTTCCAATGTAACATACAACTCAGCCCCTTCCAGTCTCCAGGTTCCCAATTTTTTACAAGCTTCTTCAATGGCCAGCAGTTCCGCATGGGCTACAGCGTTTTGATCCGTCTCCCGCCTGTTATGGGCGGCTGCCACCACTTCATCATTAAGCACCACGACCGCTCCGATGGGAACCTCTTGCATATTCTCGGCCTTCTTTGCTTCAGCAATTGCCAATTGCATATATCTTTCTTCTCTTTCCATTTATATCTCCCTAAATAAAAACATTCATTGGTCTTTTATTTTTACATAATACATACAATGGGACAAGGTGAATAATATATTTTGATCAGGCTAAGGAGGAAAAACATGCAGATTCATGTTGTCGAGCCCAATGAGACATTGAACTCGATTGCCTCTCGCTATAATATCTCTTCTGCTATTATTGCCGAAGCAAACCAGCTTCCCAATCGGGAACAGCTAGTCGTTGGGCAAGCATTAGTGATTCCCATTTTTGGCAGCTTTTACTGGGTACAGCCCGGCGACAGCCTTTGGGCCATAGCTCAAAAGTTTGGAATTTCTTATCAGGAATTGGCACGGATTAACGGTATTCATGTGAATCATCCGATTCAAGTCGGCATGCGGCTTTACATTCCGCAAAGGCCGAAAAGAAATGGGGAGTTTTTAGCCTATGTCGAACCGCGGCGCGCAGGAGAGGTTTCCCCGCAGCTTGAATCTGCTGCAAGGCAAGCATCTCCCTATTTGACCTACCTCGCTCCTTTTGCCTATTTTCCAAAGCGGGACGGATCATTGGATCCCCCAAAGCTGAACCGGTTCCCTGAAATAGCTGAAACAAACAATACGTCTCTCGCCATGGTGCTGGCCAATCAGGAAGAAGGACAGTTTAATACGGAATTGGTCCATATCCTCCTTACAAACGAACAGATCCAAACGACTTTTCTAAACAATATTGTCAGTGAGGCGAAACGGGTCGGATTTACAGATATACATTTTGATTTTGAAAGAATTGCCGGCAATGACAGGGAAGCATATAATGACTTCCTTCGCAGGGCAAGGGATCTTTTTCACAAAGAAGGGTATATCCTTTCAACAGCTTTGGCTCCCAAAACAAGTACGACACAAAAAGGTGAATGGTATGAAGGCCATGATTATAAAGCGCATGGAGAAATTGCCGACTATTCATTGATCATGACGTATGAATGGGGATACAGCGGAGGGCCCGCCATGGCTGTATCCCCGATCGGCCCTGTAAGGCGGGTACTGGAGTATGCCATTACCGAAATCCCTTCCGAAAAAGTGATGATGGGCCAGAATCTTTATGGCTACGATTGGACGCTCCCATTTGTAAAAGGGACGACAGCAAGAGCCGTCAGCCCGCAAAGGGCCATCCAGATCGCTGCAGAAAACAACGCTGCCATCGAATATGATACAACCGCACAGGCACCATTTTTCCATTATACAGACCAGGACGGAAAACAGCATGAAGTATGGTTTGAAGATGCCCGGTCCATTCAGGCAAAATTTGACCTAGTGAAGGAACTGAACCTGCGCGGAGTTGGCTACTGGAAGCTTGGGCTTCCTTTTCCCCAAAACTGGCTGCTGATAACGGATAACTTCAATGTCGTGAAAAAATAGATAAAGAAAAGCACAAGCACCTATTATTATTCTCTTAACCGCAAATAAAGCGGCCCCTAATGCTGGAGCCACTTTTTACTTAATTATGCGATATTCCGGATAATCGTCGAGCAAAAATGGACTTTTTGCCCTTATCCAATCACTTCTTTGTTTCGCATATACGGACGGAGCACTTCCGGAATTTCCACTGTGCCGTCTTCACGCTGGTAATTTTCCAAGATAGCGGCAACTGTCCTTCCGACCGCCAACCCTGAGCCGTTCAGCGTATGCACGTGCCGGGGCTTGGCTTTCGGTTCAGGGCGGAAGCGGATATTCGCCCTCCTGGCCTGAAATGCTTCAAAGTTTGAGCAGGAAGAAATCTCCCGGTACGTATCATAGCTCGGTATCCAAACTTCCAGATCATATTTTTTTGCTGCGGTAAAACCGAGGTCCGCTGTACACATGCTCATAACTCGGTATGGCAAGTTAAGAAGCTGGAGTACTTTTTCAGCATGCCCGGTTAATTTCTCAAGCTCATCATAAGAATCTTCCGGCTTAACAAATTTGACCAACTCCACTTTGTTAAACTGGTGCTGGCGGATCAATCCGCGTGTATCACGTCCCGCAGAACCGGCTTCCGACCGGAAATTAGCGCTGTAGGCTACATAGTTCAAAGGCAGGCGTTCACCGTCAAGGATTTCATCCCGATGATAATTGGTCACCGGAACTTCTGCGGTTGGAATCAGGTAAAAGTCCTCGCTCTCAATACGAAACGCATCCTCCGCAAATTTTGGCAGCTGTCCGGTCCCCGTCATGCTTGCCCGGTTCACCAGGTAAGGCGGAAGCATCTCTTCATAACCATGCTCCTCCACATGAAGGTCCATCATGAAATTGATCAGCGCCCGCTCCAGCCGTGCTCCCAGACCCTTGTAAAATACAAAGCGGCTTCCTGTCACTTTTGCAGCCCTTTCAAAATCCAAAATATCCAAATCCGCAGCCAAATCCCAATGGGGCTTCGGTTCGAAAGAAAATTCGCGTACCTCCCCCCATTTCCGGATTTCCACGTTGTGGTCTTCCGTCTCTCCCACCGGAACACTCTCATGTGGAATATTTGGAATAGACATCAGCAATTTCTGCAATTCATCTTCTATACCACGAAGCTCCCCGTCAATCTCCTTGACTTTCTGGCTTACTTCCCTCATTTCAACAATCAGATCATCAGCATTTTGCTTATCTTTTTTTAACTGGGCTATCTTCTCTGACACTTCATTCCGCCTGCTTTTCAACCGCTCTGATTCAACGATCATTTCCCTGCGCCTTTGATCCAGCTGCTCAAATTTATCCAAGTCCCCCAAGTCTTCGCCGCGATGCTGCAGCTTCCTCTTCACTTCCTCTACGTTACCCCGAAGTGTTTTCATATCCAGCATTATAAAACCTCCCATTTTTATTTTTTATGATAGAAAACAAAAAAACCCTCAATCCCAATAGGGACGAGAGTTTACCCGCGTTGCCACCCAAATTGAAAGCAATCATGCTTTCCTCTTCATCGGATAACGGGTGTGGCCCGAAAATGCTTACTAGCCGGAGCATTCGGCATTTTGCTCAAGGAGGGATTCACAGGCTGCGCCGCCGATTTTCACCAGCCACCGGCTCTCTGATAGACGCTTCACCTGTTACTATTTCCTTTCAACACTGTCGCTTATATCAATTTTCTGATACTATACTATATCCTTTACTTAAATGCAAATTTTTTTGAACAAAAGCGTAAGCGCCTGTACATCGACGTACAGACTGAAATGCGGAAGACGGCCGTTTAGGGGCGACAAGCGCTGGCCGCCGACAAACGCCACATCCTGTGGCGTCGGTGGCACTAGGACATCCTGTCCGTCGGAGGGCAGTCCAGTGAAGTCGTTCTTTGACTTCATTGGATTGACCGAAGCGACCTCGAGCCCCTGCCGTCTGAAGCTAGACACTAGAGCGACTCCGACGAGATAAAGGAAACACGGCGACGAAGGAGCCGATGTTGACTTATCGTAGGAAAGCCGCTTCTTCGAATAATCTTCCCGGCTTTGCGACGAGGTGAGCTTTACTCCCTCGAATAATCTGCACCGCAGGAGCACCAGAGGAGTGAAGTCTGCTAGTCGATAGGCGCTGGAGCTGGACGAATCTTATCATTTTAAAAGAAGTTATTCACAACCTGAGCAGTTGACTTTCCTACAGAGAAGAATACCCCTTCTAAGTAGAAGGGGCCATTTCCATTATTTTTTCGGCGGCAGGAAGTCGTCCGGTCCGCCTTTTCCTCGATTTCTTTTATTATTAGGTTTTTGGGTGCCAGATGTCTCCCCGTTTGGCCCTTGACCAGGACCTCCGCTCATTCCCCCGGCAGGATTGTCCGGAGCTTTGGAAGGATTCGCATTCGTTTGTTCGATTGTTTTATCCAATTTCGCCAAGTAGTTTCTGGCAAACTCTTTTCCACCCAATCCAAAGGAAAGCCCAAAGGCCAATGCCAGCCCTCCCAGAATGAGGATGAACGCTGAATTGACAATCGTTGCCGCAATTCCGAGCTGGTCAAGCGCCATAAAAATGGAAAGGGCAATAATCGCATATTTGGCTACGTTGGAAAGAATTTTAAAGCTTGGTCCGGTTAGGATGTTGGACAGGATTTTGGAAACGATGTTGGCGACCATCAATCCAAGCGCCAGGATGATGACGGCAGCCAGCACCATCGGCAGATAAGCCGTAATCGCTGTCAGCATCGTCACAAGGAATTCTAAATGTAATAGATTCAGAGCTTCAATGGTCAGGAAAAAGACAACCAGCACTTGAGCAATATAACCGACAAGATCAGACAGGAGCATCCGTCCGGCGCCTGGCTTCCAATTGCCAATGGACATTTTGCGCGTCAAAGAGTCAAATCCGACTCTTTGCAAGAGGCTCGCAACCATTTGACGCACCCATTTACCAAGCCATACGCCAAGCGCAATTAAAAGTGCGGCAATCACGATGTTTGGAATCATCGTCATAATGTCGTTCAGCATGGCAATCGCCGGTGCGGTGATAGCACGGACTTGCAGTTGATCTAATGCTGAGATAACAATCGGAATCATGATGAGTACAAAGACAATCGTGCCGATCACAGAAGAAAGCGTTGTTCCGCCAAGCACTTTATCCAAACCGAGCCGGCTTGCCAGTCTTTCCGTTCCAACCGATTTCAGAAGTCCGGTCACAAGGTCGCGAATGATTTTGGCGACAAGCCAGCCAATGAAGAAAATCAATGCGGCCGCCAGCAGTTTCGGTATGAAAACAAGCATGCTTTGAATCATTCCGCGGAATGGCTCAGCAACACCGCCAATGTTCAACGCTGCCAGTACACCAGGGATAAACAACAGCATGACTAAATAGAAGACAATGTTACCTGCTGTATGCGTGTATTTCCTGCTCTGGTGTTCCGTATCCGCCACGTTCATTTTCTGCATGGCGCCTGTCACTTTCGGATTTTGCCCGATTCTGTCAATAAGCATTCTTAATACACTTGCAATTACGTATGCCAAAAGCAGAATCAAAGCTGCCTTGAGAATAGCTGGAATGAAGGCAAGAATCGTGCCGAACATGCCCATGAATGGCGAAGCAACAGCTCCCAGATTAAGCATATGGAAGAAAATCATAAACACAAATACGAGCAAAATATAATAAACGATTTTTCCAATCAGCTCATTCGTATCTACTGGTTTTTTTCCGGCAGATGCCTGTTGGGCCTCGTTCCGCGAGTCCCTTCTGTTGAGAAGTCTCTCATCCCAGCTCGTTTTTCTTAATAGTTTCTCTACGGCTTTCCCTATGGATTTTGCAACAATCCACCCGATGAGGAGCACAATAAGTGCCCATAGCAGGCTTGGCAGTTTAGCCAAATAAACGGAAACCCATTCGGTATAGTCGTACCTCATGCAAATGCCTCCTTATAAGTGATTTTTTTTGTCTTATACCTTATAAGGAGGCTAAGTAAACAAGTTATCCAGTTTTTTGAAAAATTTCACGGACGCAGTTAAGAAAAACCGGGCAAAAAGCAGTTTAAACCCTTTCTTAATATCTCCACAATCCCGAAACTTCTTAACCTCCTTGATTACGATTGGACGGATTTTAGCTCCATGTTTGCGCTTGAAGGCTTCCCAATGTTGATGGTTATCAAAAAAGATTTCCCTTAGAATATTTTTCTCCATAAAACGAAAATACCACAGTCAAAATGACCGTGGTAGACCCAAATTTTACACTTCCCTATCTTTGACAAAGGCGCAGGCGCCTTGATTAACTAGAACCAGCCCTTGACTGTCTTGGCGGCACTTTGCCAAACATCACCGAAAAAGCCGCCGATACTTCTCATGGATAGGACAAACCAATTTGCTTTGTCCACCTTTTCGGCTGTCACAATATTGGCGGAAGCAGGCTTTCCGATATATCCATAATCCGTTTCCCCTTGATATTTTGCTTCCAGAACCCCGACCTTTTCACCTTTCTTGACAGGTGCAGTCAATTGGCCATCCTTATTCAAAACCTTTTTATTCACTTTGAATTCAGGCTTATACGCCTTCTCTTCCCCATTTCTTACGACAACCTGAATTGGTGCGTCCGATTGGATAGAAGCCTGCTTTTCTTTTCCGTTGACGACAGGGAGAGCATCATGGCCTTTTACTTTATATTTATCAGGATAGACCTCTTTTATTGAATAATTGTTGAAAGCATAGTCCAACATTTTTTTTGTTTCAACAAAACGGGACTCATATTCACCTTTCCCGTTTTTACCTTTGGCATTCATGACAACGGTAATGACCCTCATGTCGTTTTTCTTTGCTGTTCCCGTAAAACAGAACCCTGCAAAGTCCGTTGTCCCTGTTTTTAAGCCGTCGACACCCTCATAACTGAAAATAAGGGATGGCAGCATCCAGTTCCAGTTTTTCATTTTTCCGGGCATACCGGGGAAATCCTTTTCCGGAATGCTTGTTGTTTCAAGAACTTCAGGGTAATCATTCAAGAGCCGTGAAGCCAGCTTTGCCATGGCCCGTGCCGACATGATATTTTCATCTTCCGCACCCGTTCCTTCAGGATGCTTTCCTTTTAAGTCCCTGTTGTTTAATCCTGTAGAATTAACAAATTTATAATTTTCCAAGCCAAGTTCTTTGGCCTTGGCGTTCATCATATCCACGAATTTTTTCTCAGAGCCTGCAATTGCTTCTGCAATGGCAATTGTCGCTCCATTGGCAGAATAAATAGCCATAGCTTCATATAATTGCCTGATTGTATATTTTTTTCCGGCCTCAAGCGGAACATTCGATAGATTTGTATCTACGGAAACTTCATGAACATAATCACTGATCGTCTGTTCCTGATCCCATTTGATTTTTTTATCTTTGATCGCTTCAAACATTAAATACTCGGTCATCATTTTGGACATGGATGCAATTCCGAGTGCGGTATCTTCATTTTTTGCATATAAAATTTTTCCTGTGCTTGCTTCTACAATAATTGCCGCGTCTGCATGAATATTCAGTGCATCTTCAGCGGAAGCCTTTGCAGGAATGTTCAATGTGCTGATGAACATGATGGCCATGACGAAGAAAGCTATAAACCGTTTATGCGCTTGTTTTTTCAAAAGTAGACCCTCCAAATATTATGTACCCGTTTGTCATTTTAACATAGTTGGTTATGGATGAATAGCTTGTAAATATGTCATTTCCATTACGGGAAAAACTGGAATTATACCTCTTTTCACAAAAAAATTGACAGGACCCGCTAAAGAGTCCTGTCATTTCTACTTTGAAGGCAAGTCGCCCTGCCATTATGATAATGAATAGTTTGGCGCTTCCTTTGTAATTTGGACTTGGTGTGGATGGCTTTCTCGCAAGCCTGCGCCCGTCATTTTGATAAATTGCGCATTTTCGCGGAAATCATGGAGACTGGCTGCTCCGCAATAGCCCATACCTGCTCTGAGCCCGCCGGTCAGCTGGAACAGCGTATCCGCAAGAGGTCCTTTGTATGGAACACGCCCTTCAATTCCTTCAGGGACAAATTTCTTTGCGTCCTCCTGGAAGTAGCGGTCTTTTGAACCTTTTTCCATCGCACCTTCGGAACCCATTCCGCGGTATACCTTAAACCTCCTGCCTTGGAAAATCTCAGTTTCACCCGGGCTTTCAGAGGTTCCGGCAAGCAGGCTGCCAAGCATGACGGCATGTCCCCCGGCAGCAAGCGCCTTGACAATATCGCCGGAATATTTGATGCCGCCATCAGCGATGATGGTTTTACCGTGTTTTCTGGCTTCAGTGGCGCAGTCGTAGATTGCCGTGATTTGCGGAACACCTACTCCTGCAACGACTCGTGTCGTACATATGGATCCTGGTCCAATTCCTACTTTGACTACATCAGCCCCCGCTTCGTACAGTTCACGGGTTGCTTCGGCTGTTGCTACATTTCCCGCGATGATATTCAGTTTTGGGTATTGTTTTCGTATTTCCCGGACAGTATCGATAACGCCCTTTGAATGGCCGTGCGCTGTATCTACCACAATTGCATCGACTTGTGATCTTACGAGCTGTTCTATCCTTTTGAACGTATCTTTCGATACGCCGACGGCAGCAGCAACGAGGAGCCTGCCTTTGTCATCTTTTGCTGAATGCGGGAATTCAATCACTTTTTCAATATCTTTGATGGTGATCAAGCCTTTTAGCACACCGTCATCATCAATGAGAGGGAGCTTTTCAATCCGATGCTCCTGCAGAATTTTTTCAGCCTGCTCCAATGAGGTTCCGACCGATGCCGTCACCAAGTTTTCTTTCGTCATGACATCTGTAATCGGCAAGGAATAATCCTGAATAAAACGCATATCCCTATTGGTAATAATACCCACCAATTTTTTGTCTTCTTCATTATTTACAATGGGTACGCCGGAAATTCGGTATTTTGCCATGAGATGCTCCGCGTCAAATACTTGGTGTTCCGGGGTGAGGAAAAATGGGTCGGTGATGACTCCGCTTTCGGAACGTTTCACTTTGTCCACTTCTTCTGCCTGACGTTCAATGCTCATATTTTTATGAATGACTCCAACTCCGCCTTGGCGCGCCATCGATATAGCCATGGACGCTTCCGTTACAGTATCCATGCCTGCACTGATAATAGGAATGTTTAAACGAAGAGTATCTGTCAACTTTACTTTCATATCGACATCTTTTGGCAAAACTTCGGATTTTGCCGGGATTAACAAAACATCATCAAACGTTAACCCTTCTTTAGCAAACTTAGATTCCCACATTTTAACGTCCCCCTGCCCAAAATATTATTAGTAGGTTATCAATTGGTTAAAATACTGTCAAGGAATACAGGTTATGTTCCACTTTTCAAATTATTCGGAGGTGATTTTTCTGCTGAAACATCATGAAATATGGCTTCAATACAGTTATTTTCAATCTGCCTCCACCGTGCAATTTTATTTAAAAAAATGCTATTTTTACCTTGATAACACTGAAGCCGAGAGGAAGAGCTATGATAATTGTTACCCTTTCATGTATTATTTGGAGCAGGCACAAGCCTACTACAAGCAGGCTTCCTGCTCCCCTTTTTCGATAAAGCCCGTACTTCTGTTTTACGGTTTTGTACATTTAATCAAGGCCGGGCTGCTCACCGTCGATCCGTATTATCCAAGCTCGACCTCCGTCCTGGCCCATGGAGTAACAACGAGAAAAAAGAAAAAAAGAAATTACCAATTTTTTGATGACGAAGTGAAAATTCAAAAAAACGGCCTATGTACACACTTTGCAGAGAAAATGTTCCAGATGGAATATCTGGAAGGAGAAAAATTCAAAATGGGGGATTTGCTAGCCCTTGTTCCGGAGCTGGATGATTTATATCTGTTTGTTCACCGTAAAAGAAATATCATTTTGTTCAATAATATGAATGGCGATTGGCACATACCTGCTGAATTGGCGCACGCTTATCATATGAGCGAAGAGCGATTGAAATATTTTCTTGAAGAAAAAAACGGAGGGAACATCCATTGGAAGCCAAGTGAATTGGCGATTGATGGGGACAGATCAAATCTGAACCCGCCCTTCCGATACCACCTATTAAAAAAACTGTATGGAATCAATACTTCCCTTGAACAGCTCAGCTGCATTCCGGATCTCATGATCCATTACTTACTATTATACAATTTGAGCATGATTGCTAGGTATGAAACTGAGTGGTGGTTCGATTTGATCAAAACGGCTGCTGACGATACTTACCCATTCATCTATACATTTTTGGAAATAACAGAGATAAAATGTCCGTGGATGATTTACCATTTCTTGATGGAAAAATTAGGGTTCCTAGGTAAGGAGTAGAGTAGACTAAACAAAAATTATGGACAAAACACGATTGACGAGTTTATGGGAAATTGCACGATTGTAATATTGAACTTGCCAAAGGTCAATTGAAAACGATGATCGCTTAATGGGGGCAGAATTGGCGGTTTGAACGGAATGTTTGGGAAATAGCATGAGATTCAAAGGAATATGATCCGGGTTTGCCGTTTTATGACCGGAAATAAATGAGCTATGATCCGGTATGGGCTTTTTATGATCATTGAACCAACGGGTATGAGCCGAAACAGATGCCATATGATCCCCTTTAATCTCTTTATGGTCGGATCAGTTAGAAATAAAAAAACATGAAGCCTTCTGGCCCCACGTTCTGTCTTTGCCCGGCGGCGTCCTGCTCTCGCAAGGGGAAGCCCCTCACTACCATCGGCGCTGAAGAGCTTAACTTCCGTGTTCGGGATGGGAA
>NZ_VEKZ01000063.1:0-22069 GCF_007681465.1 Siminovitchia fortis | reverse complement strand
AATAAATTATAAGTCTATTATAACCTATTATTTTTGTTGGTGTTACTTATTCCGTGTAAGTTTAAAAACCTGCCTGCCTTCCACATAATCATATTGGGGATGGATGGAGTAATCGGCAGTTTTGATTTCGTTTTCAGGAATGCCTGCAGTGGTTAAAGCCTTTTTAATATCGGAAATAGCTCTTGCGTTTTCCTCCTGCGCCTTGGCCAAGGCTGAATTTTCCGTGGAGACCCCCAATCGGATCTCCGCGATATCCGGTTCAATAGAAATTTTCCCCTCGCCGGCTACTTTAATGATTTTCGGCTTGCTTTTAACCGTTCTGTATGGGGATTGGTAGTACATAAGAATCTCACCACTTTCTGCCAGTTTCATTTATAATATTTTTATAATATTTATGAAAAAAATCCGAGTAAAACAACTTTGTTTTAACATAACTTGAAGTTGACGCAGCGTCAACTTGTATACTGGTGTCAGAAACGAAATGAGGTGCACTATGATTACCATCAGCGAATTGTCGAAAAAAGCCAATGTAACGCTGGGAACTTTACGAACGTCTGGCAGAAGGCCCGGTATTTCAATGCCGGGAAATGCCGGTAGCATAGATTTAAGATACTATGATTCAATCGGTCTTTTAAATCCTTCCGGTACGACGGAAGGCGGACATCGCACATATGAAAATGAGGATATTTTTAAGCTCCAGCAGATCCAATTCCTGAAGAAAGTGGGATTTTCTTTAAAGGAAATCAAGCAGCTGATTGAAAATGATGACTTAGATCCTGTTGATCATATAAAAAATCAACTGAACCTAATCCGGTCGGAGCAGAAAATCCTCGAAAAAATGGAAAGGGATCTGGTGGGGCTTCTCCATAGCTATTCAATAGAGGGCCGGATCAATTGGGATCTCATTTTACAAATGCTCAAGCATCAGCAGAGCGGCCAAATGGAGATGAGAGAATGTTCAAAGCGCTGGCTCGGAGAAAAAGCGGAAGAAGTTGCGAAGAAACTTCCCAATATAAATGATGACAACAAAGAGACAAAGGAATGGATTGATTTGTTAAAAGAAATTCAAAGCGTGATGGACCAGTCTCCGGATTCCGAAGAGGTTCAAACAATCGTTAAGAAGATTTGGATGAAATCCGAATCGCTTTACGGGGAAGATGAACAGCTTCAACACCAATTATGGGAAGTACGAAGGTCACCCGAAAAGTCATGGCAGCTCGGCTGGTATCCGTTGGATGAAAAACTGCTGCAATTTTTGGACCGGGCTTTTGCGATTTATGAAAAAGGGAGGAAGCAGACATGATTGAACTTATCCTTCAATATAAATGGTTATTTCTCATCTTGGGAGAAATCATATTTTGGGTCAGCCTTGCGGGATTTTTTATCGTCAGATATGCGTTCGGACTGGAAAAACTCAGCAAGTATTTCATTTTCATATGGCTTTTCAGCGATGCCTGGCTTCTGCTGCTTGGCATCATGGACTATAGGAATACAGGAACTTTTGATACATTCCAAGTCATCATTGTCATATTCCTGCTGTATGCTTTAACGTTTGGAAGAAATGATATGCGGAAACTCGACCGCTGGATGAAAAGAAATATCCGGAAGTGGAAAGGCGAGCCGCCTATTGAAGAGGAAAAAGAGGAAAAATTGTACGGTTTGGCATATGCGGCCAAACAAGGGAAAGAATTCGCACTTCATGCGCTGATGTATGCAGTTGCGTTGGTGATCTTCAGCTTTTTCAGTGATTTTCAAAGTCCGGTTGAGGTTTTAGGAATGAACGATTTCGGGGATACCCTCGGAAACATCATTGAAAAAGGCTGGTTTGCGGATCCGATAATTGGAAAGGTCACCGGCATCTGGATGCTCGTCCTGATCATTGACGCAGTCATCACGTTATCGTATTTTATTTTTCCGAAAAAAGCATAGCCGAAAAAACGCTGGTTGTTGAAAAAACAGCCGGCGTTTTTGCATGTTTCTTTTCATTTTCCGCCTGTTGATTACATACATTGTGATGAAAAAATCCCAGAAATTATTATATAGTTCATACATTCCATAGGATCAATGTTAAAATAGTCGATATGAGAATTTTTTGGGGAGGGTAATTTTTGAATGGATGAGAAGTTTACTAGACCGAAAGGGTTTGGCCAGATTCTGGATCATACTTTCAGTTTAAGCAAAAGGCACTTTAAGGACTTTTTTTTAATATTTCTTATTTTTATGGGGCCCATTTATTTATTGCAGGCCCTGATCGAATTGGCGTCCGGCGTCAGCTTTTTCAGGGAAGTCGGTCCGGGCGAAACTTGGTTTGAACAGGTGATCACGAGTTTCGATGACACGGAGACCGTGAACCTGGGAGCCGACTTAGGCATTGCGCTAGTGGGCCTCATTGCGATTTTTCTGGCGCCTGTTGCTACTGCCGCGGTCATGTTTGCGATTGACCATTTGAGAAAAGGTGAGGAGTATACAGTCGGCTCTGTTATTAAGCAGGCATTTTCACGCTACTGGCCAATGCTCGGAAGCACTATATTGTTTGGATTGATTGCGTTCGGTTTATTTGTTGTCCCGATCATCATCATAACGATTGCGGGCGTTGTCGGAGCGATTGTCCTGCCAATCGTCGGGATCATCCTGGCTATTTTGCTTTTCGTGGGATTTGCCATAGGAATCGGCCTCTTGCTGACCCGCTGGAGTTTTTATTTTGGTTCGGTCGTGTTTAAGGAAGAGACACCGGGATTTTCACGCAGCTGGAAATTGACGAAAGGCCGCACTTGGGTGCTGTTTGGGCTTTTTATCATTTTCTCTATGATTATTACAATGATCAGCGTAACATTGGAACTTTCCTTTATGATGGTTCTGGGAGACAGTGTGCTGCTTTCACTTATTGTCAACGCAGCAAGCCTCTTCACAACGATGATTTTTACCGTAGGATATGCCGTCATGTATTTTGACCTGAAGGTCAGGAATGATGCGGACGATTTGAAAGAAATGATTGGGGAATATAACACACCACAAATCTAGGTCAGGTGATGGTTCATGCTGGATGCCGATCAGGCCAGGGAAAGGCTTCGGGAAATATTAAACAGAGCTGAATATAAAGTGTATGAGGACCAGCCGAAAGGTTTCCTGCAGAGTTGGTGGGATAGCGCCAAGGAATGGATGGCAAAGCAGCTTGAAAAACTGTTTCCTTCCTATGAAGCGACAAGCGCGGCTGCAGGTCCGGTTCTTGCGGTGATCATTGTTTTAATCGTCATCGTGCTGGGCGCAGCCGCCTATTTTGTTATCCGCAATACGCGGCGGTCCAGACAATACCGCGACAAGTCGCCTCTTCAATCCATGAGAGAACTGGACTGGACATCCGATATGCATTTGTCGGAGGCGCTGAAGCAGGAGCAGCACGATTATTCTAAGGCTGCGCGCCATTTATTTTTGGCGCTCCTTCTTTATTTTCATGAAAAAAAATGGCTGGAAGCAAGGATATGGAAAACGAACTGGGAGTATTATGATGAGTTAAAAAAGATCAACCAAAATTGGGCCGATCAATTTTATCATTTGGCGCGTGTATTTGACGAAGTGACTTACGGCGAAAGGAAACTGGAAAAAGAAGAGTACGATAAGTTTCGAAAAGAAGCGATGGAGCGGCTGGAGGAGCCGGAGAAAACGATGGAAGGATAGGAGGGCACAAGTTTGCAGAGATCTGGAAAAAGAACATGGATTTTGCTCAGCATTCTACTTTTATGTTTTTTGGCCGGCGGATATTTTTTGCAGTCAAAGCAGCCCGCCGCCTATCCCGCCTATGTTTCCGACTCTCCTTCCCCTACCGGTACAAAGGCCATTTATACATATTTAAAAGAAGAATCGGAATCTGTTCAAAGGTGGAAAAAACCGCCGCAAACGTTGGATGCTGAAGACGGCGGGCAGGTGCTCGTCATGGTAGAACCGCTGAATATGCCAAAAAGTGAAGAAATGAAGGCTTATGAAAAGTTTATGGAAGCAGGCAACACCATTTTGTTATTCCAAAGGAACCCGCAGGGGATGTTTGATCTGGTGACGGACCCGGTCGAGGCCGGAGCGGAAGAAGGAATACTTTATGATCAAAAAGATAGCAGGAATAAAGCGGAAATTTCTTACTTGAACCGCATGCAAACGGAGCAGGGTGATGACATCCTTTTGTACGATGATGCAGGAACGATTGCGCTTGAACGCCCTTATGGCGATGGGCGGCTGATCGTTTCCATTTTTCCGGAATGGATGACAAACGGGCAGATTTTGAAAAAGGATCATGTTTCCCTTCTTACTTCACTGCTGAATGAAACAGAAGGCCGGCAATTTTTATTTGATGAGTATGTGCACAAGCCACAAGGCGGGGAAAAAGCATTAAATGTTTATCCGATGTGGTTTTTACTCTTCATGTTCCAAGGGGGAATCCTCGCGATTCTTTGGCTGTGGTATCAGGGGAAACGGTTTGGCCCGATATTCAGTCCGAGGGAGGCAACTGTCCGTTTCAGCGACGAAGGGATCCGCGCATTGGCCGCCTGGTATATGAGAAGCCGGCGCTACCATGATTCAATCGCCATTCAGGCTGATTATTTAAAATTGGTCCTGCAGGAAAAATGGCACATTCCTTACCGTGAGGAGTGGAGGAGCCTGGCCCCGCTTTTGGAACGCAAAAGCCAAGGGCGGATGGGCAAAAAAGAGATTGATTCTTTTCTATCCGGTTTAACGGATGTTTTAAACAAAAAAAGATTGAGCAAACAGGAATATTTATTATGGTCGAAAAAAATTGACCGGCTGAGGAAAGTGGTGGAAGAGAGATGAGTACAAAAGTATTGGCATTGTTGGAAAAATACGAAGAGCGGATCCTTGGACAAAGCACGAATCTCCGACTTTTGCTGTCTGCGATTCTGGCAGGGGGGCATGTGCTGCTGGAAGGGGTGCCGGGTACAGGTAAAACGGCGACGGTCCGGACGCTCGCAAATCTTTTGGGCGGACAGTTCAATCGTATTCAGTTTACCCCTGACCTGCTGCCAAGCGATATAACAGGAAGTGTCATTTACAACGTGAAAGAAGGGTCTTTCGAAACGCTGAAGGGGCCGATTTTTACAAATATCCTGTTGGCGGATGAAATTAACCGGACTCCCGCTAAAACGCAGGCGGCCCTTCTGGAAGCGATGGAAGAAAGACAGGTGACAATCCAGGGGACTACCTACCCGCTTGCGGACGTGTTCTTTGTTGTGGCGACGCAGAACCCGATTGAATTTGAAGGGACTTACCCGTTGCCGGAAGCCCAGCAGGATCGCTTTTTATTTAAGCTTATGATTGATTTTCCGACATTTGAAGAAGAAAAAGATGTATTGAAAAATGTGATCGAAAACAATTTTAAATCAACAGCTGTTGAACCGGTGCTGGACATCGAGGAGTTTTTAAAAGCCAGACAAGAGATTGAGCAAGTCACGGTAAATGACAGTGTGCTGGAATATATCATGCAGATTGTTAGAAGGACAAGGGAGACGGAAGCAATCCGTTTCGGGGCCAGTACAAGAGCCGCGATTTCCATCGGGAAAGCCGCCCAGGCTTGGGCGTATTTGGATGGCCGCGATTATGTAACGCCGGACGATGTGAAAATGGTCGCGAAGCCGTCGCTCAGACATAGAATTCAATTAGCCCCGCACGTGGAATTGGAGGGAGGATTCGTTGACCAAGTCATTGAAGAACTTGTGGGCTCGGTTCCTGTTCCGAGATAGGGGGATATTGCCGACAAAGCGGCTACTGTTCGTTTTCCTTGGCATCTCTGCTCTTTTCGTCCTGCTCGGCGTATGGGCGGATGTATCATGGACATACATCATCGTGATGAATGTGATCGTTTTTTTGGCAAGCTTTCTGGACCTGTTTTTTTCACCCGGAAAAAAAGAACTGGATTTCAAACGGATCATGCCGGAAGAAATGGAACGGAGCCTTCCGTATACAGTGAGGATAGAAGTGGAAAACCGTTCCAGCCACCCATTTTCATATTCGATTGTTGACGATTTGCCGCAGACTTTTGCGCAGCCTTTCCCTGTAACAGGAACGGGACGTAAAGAGGCGGTGGCGGCAGCGTCATATGAAACGAGTGCGCCAGTCAGGGGGGACTACGAAGTCACGCGACTTTATTTCCGCTATAAAAGCACGCTGGGACTTTGGGAAAAACAGAAAACAGAGGAGCTTCCCCAAGCTTTGAAAGTCATCCCGGACATGACCGAAACGAAGCAGTACTTACAGGATGCGCAAAGGTATTTATTGCATGAAGGCATGAAAATCCGGAAATACCAGAGCGGGTCAGGGGAGTTTGCGCAGATCAGGAAATATGCCGCGGGAGATGACCCGCGCATGATTAACTGGAGGCAGACGGCGAAGCTTCAGGAAGTCATGACGAACGAATATGAGCCCGAGCACGGAAAATATATTACGATTTTAATCGATTGCGGAAGAATGATGGGTGCGGAGCTGAAAAAAGGCAACCGTTTGGAGCGGGCGCTGGAAGCCGCCATGACCGTCACTGCTGCCGCATTGCGGAAAGGGGACTACGTATCCGTCCTCGCTTTTTCCAAAGATGTGAAAGTCTTTGTTCCGCCGGCCAAAGGGATGGAACACATGCAGACCATCCTGAAATCCATCTATGATTTGCAGGTCGATCCGGTGGAGCCGAATTACGGGGCCGTCTTTTCCTTTTTGGAGACGATGCAGAAAAAGCGTAGTCTGCTATTGTTGTTCAGTGACATACGCACGTTTTTGTATGAGGAAAATACACTCACCTATTTGATGCGGATCAGGCAGCGGCATTTATTTTTAATGATCGGCGTCGAAGATGAAGTCATCAAGAAACGGATAAATGAAAACCCGGACCAAGTGGAGCATGCCATGATCAAAAGCATCGCACAGCAGCAGATGCTTTTTAAAAAGAGGGAAAAAGCCAAATGGGAAAATCAGGGCCTGCTCATGATTGAAGCGGATGAGGAAAAGCTGGCGGTTGCCGCCGTCTCCTATTATATTGACATGATGAATCGGAATTTGCTGTAGCTTTGGATGCCTATGATCTGATCGGGCTTTTGTGAAATATGGTCCGATTTTAATGCAATATGATCCTGCGTTAATAGGATATGATCTTGCATTTATAGCAAATGATCCTGCGCTCATTGGATATGATCCAAATAGAGCAGGATATGATCTGGTTGCCCGGAAATATGATCAATTTCCGGGCGGGTATGATCCGGCCAGCGTGTGATATGATCCGGTTTGGATGGAATATGATCCGAATGAGAACTTATATGATCCTCAAAGTTCGCGCAGGAAAAGTCTTTTTCCAATGATAAAATAACAGATCAAACCAAGGACAGTTGCGAAAGCGACAATATATTTGGCTTCAAGCGGGATGGGAGCCGGGGTGATGAACCCTTCAATGATTCCCGCAATCACGAACAGCGGCACCGTACCAAGCAAAAGCTGCACGGACCTTTTCGCGTTCACTTTCAATTGGTATCCCCTGGAAAAATGTCCCGGGACGAAAAGTTTGTATCCCATCAGAAGCCCGGCGCCGCCTGCGATAAAGATGGCGGTAAGTTCAATCATTCCGTGAGGTACGATGTAAGCCCAAAATTCATAGCTTTTCCCGTGGGTCCAGAACAAGGCGGCAAGGGCCCCGATAACGATGCCGTTATAAATTAGGACATAGACGGTCAACAATCCGAAGGTGACCCCTCCGGCAAAAGCCAGGATGGCGACTTGGATATTGTTGGTCATGATACTGGCTGACATCACGGAGGAATCCCAAGATCCGCCATCTGAGCTTCCAAGTGAGTCTGGATCGACACCATAGGCAATTTCAGGCGGTAGAATGGCATACATATTTTGGGTATCCTGAAGCACGGATATGTAACTGCCGGCAGCTCCAATTGTAAAAAGCACAAGGGCTGCAACGACGAACTTCCACTGTTCCCAAAGCAAACGGATAAATGTGGCAGTGAAAAAGTGGCGCACCTGGTTCATGCTCGACATTTGATCCTTGTATAATACATTATGGGATTTGGAAACAAGGCCGTTTAAATAGAAGGTGACCTCTTCCTTTGGAAAATAAGTTTGGGAATACGAAAGGTTTTGGGCGGCTTTCTGATACAGCCGGTAAAACTGATCTATGTTTGCGCCTGTTACATTTTTTTTGCGTTTATGCATCGCAGCAACAAGCTGCTCCAGCTGTTTCCAGTCATCCCGGTGTTTTTTTATAAACTGCTTTACATTCATGTGACTTGTCACCTCTAGTAAAAGATCGGCATCTATACTCTACTATTATAGTAACACTCTTGGGCAATAGAAACATCAACTTGGGAAAGGAGGAAAAAATATGGAAAAAGAACAGGTCGGGATCAAAACGCCGGAATTCGTTTCCATCCAGTTTCAACTGGCCGGTTTGGGAAGCAGGGCAGCGGCCTATTTGCTTGACCAGTTCATTTTGACAGTAGCCAATATACTTGTCATTATCGTCCTTTTGATTCTGTTGACCGGCGGGGCATCAATTTCGGGGTTGAATGATGAAATTACCTCCATTATTTTCGGGATAGCGATTATCGGGCTGTTCATCCTTAATTGGGGATATTTTGTTTTCATGGAATTTTACTTTGGCGGAAAAACGATCGGAAAAAGGGCATTGGGCATTCGGGTAATCCAGGATAACGGGCACAGCCTGACACTGTTATCGAGCTTCATCCGGAATTTTATGCGCATTGTGGACTCCCTCCCTGCAAGTTATTTAACGGGATTGCTGATGATCTTTTTCCATCCTCAGCATAAAAGGGTCGGGGACTTGGTCGCCGGAACGATTGTCGTTCACGAAAGGAAAGCGAAGCGACCGGGAAAACTTACGCCCGTTGAAAAGGAAATTCAAAGAAGAGGACTGTCAAAGCACGACATTCTCATTGAATCATTTACGCTTCGCGCACTGACTGCCCAGGACTGGAATCTGGTCCGAACGTACAGCGACCGCCTGCTGCAGCTGCCACTCGAGGAGCGCCATGATTTAACGAAGCAAGTGGCGGAAATTCTCTTTCCAAAGCTTGGATGGGAAACGACCGGAAAAAATACGCGCGAGCTTGAGGATGCACTTCTGATTTTATACCTGAATTTAAAAGACGAATGGGAATTCGAACTGTAAGGGCCGGCAGAAATGCCGGCCCAAAAGCGTCTGCGCGGGCGTTGGCACACTGAGCCGTTGCCCGCGACCGCCGAAAAAAAGCTCGCGCGGGCATTGGGTTGCAGAGCCGTTGCCCGCGACCGCCGAAAAAAAGCATGTGCGGGCATTGGGTTGCTGAGCCGTTGCCCGCGTCCACCGAAAAAAAGCTCGCGCGGGCATTGGGAAGCTGAGCCGTTGCCCGCGACCACCGAAAAAAAGCATGCGCGGGCATTGGGACGCAGAGCCGTTGCCCGCGTCCACCGAAAAAAAGCTCGCGCGGGCATTGGGTTGCAGAGCCGTTGCCCGCGTCCACCGAAAAAAAGCTCGCGCGGGCATTGGGAAGCTGAGCCGTTGCCCGCATCCGCCGAAAAAAAGCGTGCGCGGGCATTGAGGTGCTGAGGTAGATCTGCTTTGCATGATATCCATTTTGCAACATATGTTTTATAAGAGAAAAGGCGATAAAGCCCGGAAAACCGGTGAAAAAGTACATCTTGGGGCAAGAGACCCTTCTTTATTTAGAGTCCAAGAAAAAATTTTTAAAAAAATATTTACAACTCTGCTTTCCGGGTATATACTAAAAACACTAAAAAAAAGGAGTGACAAATTTATGAACAAAACAACAAAAGCTGGACTTATATTCACGGTTGTGCATACTGTCTTTTTCCTGAATTTAGCTTTGGATTTATCATTCCTTTCTTAGTTTCACTTCTATGTAAAGCGCTTTCAAATAATTTCTTCAATCGAACACTTCTATACTTACCAATCGAGCTCTCTTTCCAAGAGAGAGCTTTTTTGTGCGATAAGCCTCATGATCCCTTCTTGCAACGATCTTTCCCTTTTTCGGGTAATTTACACTACAACTTTCCGACAGGAAAAAACAGCCAAAGAATCAGCAGCCATGCGGGTTCAAGGCTGTTTTTTATTTGTTTTAACTGCAAAAGCCGTACCCTTTTGCAAAATAAACAAATACTCTTACCATTGCCAATTTGAAAAGGTGGTTTTTCCAAATGATAGGTGAACCGCTGGTATCTTTCAGTATCCTTTTTCTATATTTATTTCTTTAATTCCTTTACATTAGATATAGAAGTTTACTGTTGCTTTACGGAACTTAGCATCTACTTTATTCAAGAGAGGAAGTTATTGAAATGACTATTTATCGTCTGGGAGTACTTGCTGGAGATGGCATTGGACCGGAAATTGTAAGAGCTGCAGTAGAGGTTTTCAAAACAGCTGCCCGCAAAACGGGCGTTGACATTGACTGGGTTAACCTTCCAATGGGGTGGGAAGGAATCAAACATCACAATGACCCCCTTCCGGAGATTACCACAGAAACGTTAAAAAATACGCATGGATGGATTCTCGGCCCTCATGACTCCGCCGCCTATCCTCCTGAGCATAAGAATAAGCTGAACCCTAGCGGTGCCCTTCGCCGCAAACTTGATTTGTACGCCAATATCCGTCCGGCTAAAACTATGCCTGGAATTAAGAGTGTCGTAGAAGAAGCAGATCTAGTGATCTACCGGGAAAATACAGAAGGTTTTTACGCAGACCGCAATATGTACAACGGACATGGAGAATGGCAGATTACCGAAGATGTAGTCTTGACATCCGGCGTTTTTACCCGAAAAGCAGTGGAACGTATTGCCCATGCCGCGTTTAAAATGGCCATGCAGCGCAGTAAAAAAGTAACCATTGTCCATAAAGCCAATGTTCTCCGCTTGAGTACGGGCTTATTTTTAAAAGTTTGCCGGGAAGTAGCGGAGCAGTACCCTGAAGTTACAGTAGACGATTACCATATTGACGCAATGGCAGCCCACCTGGTACGCCGTGCCAAAGACTTTGATGTGATTGTGACGGAAAATATGTATGGGGATATTCTTTCTGACCTTGCAGGTGAACTTGTAGGGAGCCTGGGGCTGGCTCCATCCATCAACTCAAATGATCACCTTGCCATGGCGCAGGCAGCGCACGGTTCCGCACCGGATATTGCCGGTTTAAATATTGGCAATCCAACTGGTATGATACTTTCCACTGTGATGCTGATGGACTGGCTGGCAGAACGCCATAACGATCCAAAGCTGAAGGAAATGGGCCGGCTTGTAGAGCAGGGCCTGTATCAGTCATTTGAAGACGGCGTCAAAACAAAAGACCTTGGAGGCAGTGCATCAACATCCGATTTTGCAGAAGCGATCTCAGAGCGGATTAATCAGTCTGTTTTGAGGTAAAATCAGGCCGTTTTTCGGCGCACCCGATTTTCTTATTACAGCAGTTAAACATTTGAAGGATTTAACTTAAATACCTAAAAGATAGTGATCTCACTTATCGCCATTATTTTTCTTAATGGCAGGCTATTCAAATTTTCTATTTAATCAATTACAGATTATATTGTAAGCTTAATATAGACTCATGCGGGCTTTTCTGACCTACTTATATCGGGGCCTGTGACGGGGAAGGAAAATAATGCAGTTGTGGTTGCGACAATCAAAGCGCAAGCCCGACAGGGGATAAATGAGATTGAAAGCAGTCCATCAGTCTGTAACTGTACCTCTAAGATAAACAGAAAGGATTTTTTATGGTCGTACAAAAAGGGATTTATCTATTATTGGCAGTATTGGCAGGTTTCATTTTTGATACGCTCAATATCCCTGCTGGATGGCTTATCGGGTCATTAACCACAGGGATTGTTTTTGGTATATTTCTTACACGCTTTCAATTTGACAGGAACCTTTTTAAACTGGTCCTGGCTTTTGCCGGCGCAAATATTAGCCTGTTATTAAATTTGGATACCTTAAAGCAGATGCACTATTTGTTTATACCTTTGTTTGCCACCATTATTATTTTGATTGCTGCAGGATATTTACTCGGTATCCTGTTGTATAAAATAACAAGCATCGATAGGCTTACCGCATTTTTTTGCTGTATTCCGGGCGGAGCTTCTGAAATTATTGGGATTAGTGGCCAATACCGGGCAGATGATCGATTGGTTGCTGCGTTCCATACAATCAGGATCACTTTTTTTACTATATCCATCCCCTTAATTATAGGTTATATTCAGCCTGTTTCGGTTGATCCTGCAACTGTCCAATCGACAATCCTTCTCCAACCATCACAAATATTGTTTTTTATTACGGTTATCCTGATCACAGTTTATCTTGATGCCAGATTTAAAGTGCCCGGGGGAACATTGCTATTCTCCATATTAACGGGCTTTCTGCTGACTGTATTTGTTGCCGAAATTGATCCGGTTCCAAGGAATGTTTCAGGGATTGGCCAGGCATTGATAGGTGCTTTTGTCGGTATCCGCTTTGATAGAGAGGTACTCAGAAGGGTCTGGAAACTAGGGCCGGCCACGTTATTGATCATTTCGCTGCTATTTTGTTTGACCTTAATGACAGCGTTCATTTTTAAATTAACTACGAAACTTCCCTATACAACCAGCTTAATCAGTACTACACCAGCCGGTGCAGCTGAAATGACGGTTACAGCCGTAGCACTTGAAATTAACCCTACAATTGTAGCAACTTTACATATTATCAGGGTCATTACCTTGTTCTTGCTGTTGCCTTTTTTATTAAAGCTTTTTAAAAACATTGACAAAGATGCCAGTGAAAAAATGATCAAAGATAACTGAAAATAGGATTGATCAAATATTCACAATCCTATTCCCGGCTTCCACCATGGATTTCCCCGGCTTCATCCTGCTTTAAAGGAAGTGTTACAATAAACTTTTAAAATATTTTTAGGGGATTTGTCATATGTATCGGGAGCGCAGAATTCCAAAGGTGAAGTATAGCTTGAAAATAAAAATGATCCTATTAATTAGTTTGTTGATCATTGGAATTTGCATTATTTTTTCGATATTTCTTCATAAATTTATTGTCAATATGATAGAGGACCAAATAGGGGAACGAGCCATTGGTTTAGCCCATAGTGTAGCCAATATCCCCAAAATTCAAGAAGCACTGCAATCGGAAGAGCCTTCATCAGCGATTCAAGAAATCGTTTCACCAATACAAAAGGAATCGGGTGCTGAGTTCATCGTTGTCGGGGATACAGAAGGAATTAGATACTCGCATCCCGATGCCGGAAAACTTGGGAAAAAAATGGTGGGCGGGGATAATGATAGAGCATTGCTTCACGGGGAATCGTATGTATCGAAAAAAAACGGATCACTTGGCCTGTCTATTCGCGGGAAGGTGCCCATCTATTCAGATGGAAAAATTATTGGAATCGTATCGGTTGGCTTTCTTAACGACAGTGTCCAAGAAATGATCAAAAATCAAAGCCGGACATTGTGGACTACCCTTGGTATTATTATGCTTTTAGGTATTTTAGGAGCAAGTTTGATCTCCCATTATATTAAAAGCTTGCTGCATCATATGGAGCCGGAGGAAATCTCCCATTTATATTTACAAAACGAAGCAATTTTACAGTCGACACATGAAGGAATCATCGCTGTGGACAGCCAAGGGATGATTACAGCCATGAATGTGGCGGCAAAAGACATTCTTTTTTCCAAAAAGAAGCAGAAAGAAATCAATTATCTGGGGACATCCATCAAAGAGATTGCCCCCTCATTATATAAAAGTGCTTTATTTAAACAAAAGGATCGTTACTATGACAGGGAAATGGTTCTCGGGAAAAATATCGCCCTTGTCAATCAAACTCCGATATACAGCGAAGATGTTTTTACCGGCGTTGTTTATACTTTCCGTAAAAAAACGGAATTGGAAAAAATGACAGCGGAGTTAGTCCGAATCAGGCAATATGCCAATACGCAGCGCGCCCTGACGCATGAATACTTTAATAAACTTCATATTATTCTGGGATTGATACAGAACAATAGAAAGAAAGACGCAATTGATTTTATAAAGAAAGAAAGCAATATTCAACAGGACAGATTGGACTTTTTGACAGAAAAGGTTTCTGATCCGTTAATTCATGCATTATTGCAAGGGAAATTTAATCAGGCAAATGAATTGGGTATTACGATGACGATTCATCCGGATAGTCACCTGGAATACGAGTTTTCTGAGAAAAAGCAGGATGCCATGCTAACCGCACTGGGGAATGTAATTGAAAATGCATTTGATGCGGTAAAAACTAAAGTTGAAAGTGAGCGTAAGGTTTCCATCTTTTTTACTGATCTAGGGGACGATTGCATTTTTGAAATTGACGACGCCGGCATTGGTGTGCCGCAAGAAAATATGTCCCGGATTTTTCAGCAAGGATTTTCAACCAAGAGGGGTTTCAATCGGGGAACAGGCTTGGCTCTCACTAAATTCGTGCTGAATGAAGCCGGCGGTGACATTGTTTTGGAAGAAGGCGAACTTGGAGGGGCCTGTTTCGTCATCATTATACCAAAAGATTAGAGGAGAGAAGGATGAAGAAAACATATTCGGTACTCATTATCGAGGATGATTTTAGAGTGGCGGAAATTAACCGTCAATATGTTGAAAAAGTAGCAGGGTTTGATGTTCAAAAGGTTGTAAAAAGCGGGAACGAGGCATTGCAATATCTTGAAAACTGCCAAAACATGCCCGATCTGCTATTGCTGGATTTATATATTCCAGATGTTGAGGGTTTGGAGCTTTTTTGGCAAATCCGCCATAAATATCATGAGGTTGATATCGTAATCGTAAGTGCTGAAAAAGATACATCCGCCATACAAGAAACATTGCGCGGCGGAATTTTTGATTTTATCGTGAAGCCTGTGGACGATGAACGATTCGCACAAACTTTATCCAGGTACAAAAAATATAGAAATTATATGCAATCTAAAAAAGAGCTGGAACAGGCGGATATTGACTATCTGACGGGTTTTCGCCGTTTATTGGATTCACATAGTCCAGATCAGGAGCTTCCAAAAGGCATTGATTCGATTACTTTAGACAAAATTAATCAATTATTAAACGATAAGATGGCTGCTGGAGTAACAGCTGTACAATTGAGCAAATTATTAGGAATAAGCCGTTCGACAGCACGCCGTTACTTGGAATATTTAGTTTCGATAAAAAAGGTAAAAACAAAGCTCAACTACGGAACTGTCGGGAGGCCAGAACGTCAATATATTTGTTATGAAACTTATGAACAAAATTACTAAAAATGATAATTATTTGTTTTATGAGTAGAACATTTACCCTTTCCTTATTCCGTGATAATTTTTTACTAACAAAAAAATAGCACCAAATGAAAACGTATCCAGATAAAGAAAATTAGTGAGTTACGGAAAGGGGAATATCAATTGAGTCTTAGTTTAATTGGTCTTATGACGATTTTAGTCATTGTCACTTTACTAATCAGTGGAAGAGTCACCCCAATTGTTGCTATGGTTATACCACCTATTCTCGGTGCGTTGGCTGCGGGGTATAGTATGGGGAAAATTGGCGGCTTTTTTGAAAGTGGTGTCGGGTCTGTTATTAATGTTGCCATCATGTTTATCTTTGCGATTATTTTCTTTGGAATTTTGCAAGATGTAGGTCTCTTTGACCCGCTCATTAATAAAATGGTCGTTTTTTCACGCGGAAATGTAGTTACAGTGAGTGTTGGAACCGTTTTAATTGCAGCGATTGCGCAGTTGGATGGATCGGGTGCTTCTACCTTTTTAATAACAATTCCGGCACTTTTGCCATTGTATAAACGATTGAAAATGAATCCATATTTGCTTCTTCTGCTAGTTGGCGGGAGCGCAAGCATTATGAATATGCTTCCTTGGGCAGGTCCATTAGGAAGAACGGCTTCTGTATTGAAGATGGATGTAACAGAATTATGGAGACCCCTGATTCCAATACAAATGATTGGATTAATATTGATGATTGTCTTAGCGGTTTTTCTAGGAATAAGAGAAAAGAGAAGAATTATTGCGAACTATGGAGCATTGGAAATGGCAGCAGCACTGGATGCTTCGGCAGAAGATCATGACGAGACTTCCCAATCTGCAAGAGATCATTCTTTAAATCGCCCTAAATTAATTTGGGTAAACGCCCTTTTAGCATTAGCCGTTATTGGCGTACTTGTTGCAGGGATCATCCCGGCAGGTTTGGCTTTCATGATTGGTGTAAGCATCGCATTGCCCCTTAACTTTAGAAAGGTCAATGATCAGATGGAGAGATTGCGTGCCCATGCACCCAATGCGCTTACTATGGCCTCCATCATTTTGGCTGCAGGATTGTTCTTAGGAATATTGAATGGAACAGGGATGTTAGATGCAATTGCAAAAGATGTTGTAAAGGTACTGCCTGAAACCGTTACCCCTTATTTGCATATAATTATTGGGATTTTAGGTGTCCCGTTTGATTTATTATTAAGTACAGATGCCTATTACTTCGCATTGTTTCCTGTTGTTGACCAAATTGCTGCAAGTTTTGGCGTATCCTCTTTATCTACAGCGTATGCGATGATTATTGGAAACATCGTTGGTACCTTTGTCAGCCCATTGGCGCCGGCAGTTTGGCTGGCACTCGGATTGGCAGGATTGGAAATGGGCAAACACCTGCGCTATTCCCTATTCTGGATGTGGGGACTAAGCATCATCTTAGTCATAATCGCTCTCATTATTGGATTAATTTGAAGCAGGGGACAGTTTTCCTTGCCTTTTCAGGAGACTTCATGCTGCCTGAGGAAAAAACGAGAATTCCTCCTTCTTATGGGAGGGATTTTTTGTATGTGAATTACTTGACCACAAAACTTTTCAATAGTATTCTGGCGGTGGCCGGCTGGAGAAAGATGACTGGCTCGCCCAAGCAGATTTTTAACAGAAGTAAAAAAGGAGACTATATAGCATATGCAAAATTTAAAAGGAAAAAATGCCCTGATTACCGGAGCGGGAAGAGGAATCGGCCGGGCAACCGCGATTGCTTTTGCCCGTGAGGGAATCAATGTGGGGCTTGTGGGAAAAACGTTTGATCATCTGGAGAAGGTGGCCAAAGAACTTGAGGAATTCGACGTAAACGTGGTAGTTGCGGTTGCGGATGTATCGGATCAAGCTTCTGTGAAAGCGGCAGTCGATCATGTCAAATCCGATCTTGGTTCCATCGATATTTTGATCAACAATGCGGGAATTGCCAAATTCGGAAAGTTCCTCGAGCTCACTCCCGAAGAATTCAAGCGGATCATCGATGTCAACGTAATGGGCATGTATTATGTGACAAGGGCGGTTTTACCGGAGATGATGGAAAGGAAATCCGGGGATATTATCAATATCTCTTCAACCGCCGGCCAGAAAGGCGGGCCGGTCATGAGTGCCTACAGCACTTCGAAATTTGCAGTCCTGGGATTGACGGAATCCGTCATGCAAGAGGCAAGAAAATATAACATTCGCGTGTCCGCCTTGACACCAAGCACGGTTGCCACTGACTTGGCATTCGCCCAAAACCTGACAGACGGCAACCCTGAAAAAGTGATGCAGCCGGAAGACCTCGCTGAACTTATGGTCTCTCAGTTAAAATTGAATCCGCGCGTCTTTCTTAAAGAAGCAGGTCTGTGGTCGACGAATCCTTAAGGTTAAAGCCCTCCGGTGTAGATGGAGGGCTTTATCTTTTTAGGAGGCGGGTGCTTGTGCGCGGATTTTTTAAGAAAATAGTACTTTAGATAGCAACGGTTAAAAGTGGCGTGTCCAGTGCCCGTGTAAGAGGTTAATCGCTGCTCCCGGTCACTGGGTGGCGTGTCCAGTGCCCGCGCAAGAGGTTAATCGCTGCTCCAGGTTACTGGGCGGAATGTCCAGTGCCCGCGCAAGAGGTTAATCGCTGCTCCAGGTTACTGGGCGGAATGTCCAGTGCCCGCGCAAGAGGTTAATCGATGTCTCTGGTCACTGGGTGGCGTGTCCAGTGCCCGCGCAGGAGGTAAATCGCTGCTCCCGGTCACTGGGTGGTGTGTCCAGTGCCCGCGCAGGAGGTAAATCGTCGCTCCCAGTCACTGGACGGCGTCACCAGTATCGAAATAGCAGTCCAATTCCTAAATGGAGCGGATTAAACGGTATAGAAAATTGCGCTCACCCCAAATAGCACCTATCCAGCAATAAAATCTAAAATGGTAACCCCTTGAAAGCGAATCTACTATAATACATAATGGGCAAATCTTCCTCTCCCTTTTAAAACAAAATTCCTCCCCAGCACTCTTCTAATTGTTTTTTTTGAAAAAATTTCTCCACACCAATAATAAACACGATTAGTGGTGACTTTTTCTTCAGGAAACAGGAGTTGAAACTCTTTTAGTGTTCGAATAACAGCAGAGTCAGCGGCTTCTTCTTTACCGCATTTCCTGCAAATGATCGTGATTTGGTCGCTTTTTAAAGAAATCGAAAATGAACTGCAAGCTGCGCAATAGATACCCTTCTTTAATTCGGAATCGTTATATTCAGGCAGGTGGTCATACGGAGATCGTATTAAATGGGCGCCAGCAAGTTTTTCGGCAAGATTTATGTCTCGAATACCAGGCTTCTTTGCACTCAAGTTTAATTGTTGAACCAAACGATCCAGTTGTGTCGGGAGTATAATCGGAAGATCTAGCGGTGCTTGATATAGGGTAAATGTGGGATTGATAAAGACGACGTTGCTTTTTATGGGGATGTTAAATCCATATTCATGAAGAAGTTGTCGGAGAAGAAATTCACAGCGGTTCAATTGCAGTACGGGGTCTCTGATTTCTTTTCCATTAATGGTAAACCATTTTCCGGAGTCGATGTAAAAATCACTTTCGAAATTTTTTACTTCGAAAAGATGGAGGGATTTCGGTGAGATCAAGAGGGCATCGATTTGAAAAATGGTGCGCCTGTATTCCAGTCTCAAATCATAAAGGATCAACCAATTATCTGAAATCCCTTCTAATAATCCTGCAAATTTCAGTTCGCCTTCGTAGCCTTTCACCAAATTTTCAAAGTGCTGCTTTTCAGCGTGCTCCCCCTGGAATCGTGGAATTAAACATAGCCATTCCGGTTCGTGAAGAGGTTTGATAATCATTGTCCACTACCTTTCTAATTTTTTTCTCTCATTATAACATTTTTCTTTCTATTCCGACATTATATCAAATGGAACATATATTAGAATTATCTTTTATTTCACGGTAAAATGGGGGCAAACAATCGGATCAGTAAAAAGGAGCATCAATATGATAATCGAAGAAATCAGGATCGATCGCCTGGAAATGCCGCTGAAGCATCCGTTCGAAACGAGCTTTGGAAAATTGATGACGAGGGATTTTTTAATAGTGAGCGCAATAAGCGGCGACATCACGGGATACGGGGAAAGCACGGCATTCCCGCTCCCTTTTTATAATGAAGAATCAACGGAAACGGTCCTTTATATCTTGAAGGAGCTTATCATTCCCCAAGTTTTAAAAATGGAAAAACTGGAACATCCGGAGGACCTTGATCCAATCTTCCAATCCGTCAAGGGGCACCGCATGGCGAAAGCAGCGTTGGAAGGGGCTGTGTGGGATCTTTACTGTAAAAAGAAAGGAATATCTCTTGCAAATGCACTGGGCGGAACGAAGACGGAAATTGACGTGGGCGTCAGCATCGGGATCGAGCCGACGATCGAGGAGCTGCTCGATCGTGTCGGCAGCTGCATTGACCAAGGCTATAAAAAAATAAAAGTGAAAATCAAGCCCGGCTTTGATGTCAAACCGATGCAGGCGATCAGGGAACGGTTCGGAATGGACGTCCCATTGATGGCGGATGCCAATTCGGCTTACACCTTGCAGGACATCGATCTTTTAAAGCAGCTTGATCCTTTAAATCTGATGATGATTGAGCAGCCGCTTGCCTATGACGATATTATTGACCACGCAACCCTTCAGAAGGAACTCTCCACCCCCATTTGCCTTGACGAAAGCATTCATTCCGTCGATGACGCAAGAAAAGCGGTGGAAATTGGAGCAGCCAAGGTGATCAATATCAAGGTGGGCCGGGTAGGAGGGCTTACTGAGGCGAAAAAGATCCATGATTACTGCCAGGCAATGGATATTCCTGTCTGGTGCGGAGGCATGCTTGAATCGGGCATCGGAAGGGCGCATAATATCGCGATCACTTCGCTGGCCAACTTCACGATCCCTGGAGATACATCTCCGTCCGACCGCTACTGGGAGCAAGACATTACGGATCCGGAAATCAAATTTCACAAGCCGGGTGTTATAAAAGTGCCGGAAGGGCCGGGCATCGGTTACGGAATTAATGAGCAGGCATTTAATGATTATGTTGTCGGTACTGAAACATTTTCAAGGACAAAAACCGTTTGATCTCGGAGGGAATCCATGTCAAAAACATACATTTTTAAACCCGTAATGGAACATGGCGAGTTGCAAAAAGCGGTTGATCTGCAAGTTGATACTTGGGGAAGAGAAATTGTCACCGCTCTTGCCCAATTGGTTGCGGCAATCCATAACGGAGGCTGTGTGATCGGGGCCTATGACAGTGATCGGATGATCGGGTTCGTCTACGGATTTCCCGGAATCACAGACATCAGCAAAAAGCCTCATCTCGTTTCCCATATGATGGCCGTCGATTCCGATTATCGCAACCAGGGGATCGGCGAAAGCCTGAAACGCCGGCAGAGGGAATGGGCTATTGAGAAGGGTTATGAAAAAATCACCTGGACATTCGATCCGCTGGAAATCAAGAATGGCTATCTGAATCTGTCAAAGCTCGGCGGATACGTCCGGACCTATTACGTCTCTTACTACGGAATTACGCAGGACAAAATCAACAAAGGGATGCCGACGGACCGATTTTTGCTCGAATGGGATTTGCTGAGCGAACCTGTTGTCAATGCCGGCATGAAAAAAGAAAAGTACGGAAATATTAGCGATTATCCATTGGCGCTTGATTTTTCCATCCAGGATTCATTGCCGGTTTCAGGAGACGTCGTTCGCCGTGACGGGGAAAAAGTCCTCCTCGTTCCCGCTCCGAAAGACATTCAGGCATTAAAAAACCGTTCATTTGAGCTTGCTTATGATTGGAGAATGAAAATCCGACAGGCCATTCAAGCGTTATTTTCAGACGGGTATGTGCTTGTGGCAGCTATCCCTTCGGACGATGTCGGGTATTATATATTGGAAAAAGAAACACGAAATACAAAACGCAGCGGGAAATAGTATTCCGCTGCGGTTTTGCATATGACTGTTGAAGAAGAAGTCCCGCACAACGTGGCGCTTCAAGTCGGCCAGGCACCAACGGCGCAAGGAATAAAAAGGGAAAGAACGCCTTCGCAAGCATAATCCAGCCAAAGGCTGCGCGCAATCCGTTTTTCTTAATGATCTTTTTGTGTCTCTGTCACAACCAGATCAAGAAATTTGTCGCTTTCCTCAAACAGAGGGGAATGGGCCGATTCCTCAAACCAAACCCAATGTTTTTCTTTGGCCTCCAAGTTCTGATAAAAGTCCCAAGTAGGCTGGCTGGGAACGGTTAAATCATGTTTGCCCATACAAAAATATATGGGGATTTCAATTGTATCAACGATATTTTGGAGGTTTATTGCTGCCGTTTTGTCCCGCATTCGTGTAAGGCTGAAATATTGCCCTTTTACATGCCGGACCACATCAAACAATGTATACTGTCCGTTCAGCAACATATCTTTAAAAACCTTGGCAGCCAGTTTTCCATCACGGGAAATCCCGCCGCCAAAACGCTCCAAATATTTTTGGTGCACCCGCTCATGTTTTAAATGAGACCAAGGGGGCTTCCCGATTTCCTTTAAGTCCCTCAAGGCTCTCTCATTATTTTCCCTCTCTGCTTTTTGCAAAAGGCTTTCATAGGAGATGTACTCGTTTTCCATCATATTCACAAGTTGCGCAGCACCGAAATATCGTTTGAAAGTAAGCGTCAAATAAAACACACATTCTATTCATAGGTCAGCCGTGGGATAATCTTCTTAGAAA
>NZ_VEKZ01000062.1:0-22230 GCF_007681465.1 Siminovitchia fortis | reverse complement strand
GTATGAAAGTGCTTACAAAATTAAAGGGCGAAAATTTCTGCCCACAAATACTTGACTCAAACCTTTTGAAAAAACATTTGACAACAAAAAAATCGCGTGCTAGACTTCTATTTAACGATTAAGCCAACCAATTAAATTATTTCTTATCAAGAGCGGTGGAAGGATCTGGCCTGATGACACCCGGCAACCTTAAGTTTGATACTTAAACGGTGCTAAATCCAGCTGAGCATTTTGCTCGGGAAGATAAGAGGAAATTAAAGACGCACCCTCTCATCTTTCATGAGAGGTTTTTTATTTTAAAAAAATAAATACGCAGATTCTTATCAAGAGAGGCGGAGGGACTGGCCCGATGATGCCCGGCAACCATTAAGCTGAATTTGTCAGCTTAATAAGGTGCTAATTCCTGCGGGAGGCAACTCCTGGAAGATAAGAAGAGAATGAACTCTAAAACAGGCTCTCTTCTTATGAAGAGGGCTTTTTTATTTACTGGACAGGGGGAACTGGAAATGACAACAACAAAAAATTCTACGTATGATCTTGAAACATTGGCACTACATGGAGGGCAGGCTCCGGATCCGACTACCGGTTCCAGGGCGGTTCCCATTTATCAGACGACTTCCTTTGTTTTTCATGATACCGAGCATGCTGAACGGTTATTCGCTTTGGATGAGCCGGGAAACATCTATTCCCGCATTGGAAATCCGACAGTGGATGTATTCGAAAAAAGATTGGCACTGCTTGAAGATGGGGTAGCGGCAGTGGCCACTTCATCCGGAATGTCAGCCATTACGTTATCCATCCTGAGCCTGGCAAGCGCCGGTGATGAGATTGTAGCGGGAACAAACCTTTATGGAGGTACATATAACCTGTTCGCCGTTACACTTCCGCGCTATGGGATCAATGTTAAGTTTGTCGATCCGACTGATCCGGAAAACTTCAAAGCTGCCATCACTGATAAAACAAAAGCCGTTTACGGTGAAATCATTGGAAACCCCGGCCTGCAGGTGCTGGATGTTGAAGCCGTGGCCGAAATTGCCCATAAAGCAGGGGTGCCTATAATCATTGATAATACATTTGCGACTCCGCACGTGTGCAAACCGCTTCAGCTCGGTGCTGACATCGTTGTCCACTCCGCAACAAAGTGGATCGGCGGACACGGTACATCCATCGGGGGCGTCATTGTTGACGGAGGCCGCTTCAACTGGAATACAGAAAAGTTCCCTGAATTCACAGAGCCTGATCCAAGTTATAACGGGATTCGTTATGCGGTTGATTTCGGAACATTGGCATTTATTACAAAAGTAAGGGTTCAATTGCTTCGCGATTTCGGCGCTGCATTGAGTCCGCAAAATGCCTTCCAGCTTATACAGGGATTGGAAACATTGCATATCCGAGTAGAACGCCATAACGAGAATGCCGCCAAGCTGGCGGAATACCTTGAAAGTCATCCGGCAGTAGAATGGATCTCCTACCCGGGACTTGAAAGCCACCCTTCACACGACCTGGCGAAAAAGATATTCAATAACGGTTTTGGCTCCATCATTGTCTTTGGCATCAAAGGCGGAAAAGAAGCCGGAAAAGATTTGATCAACAACGTCTCGCTGTGGTCACATGTAGCCAATGTCGGTGATGCGAAATCACTTATCATCCATCCGGCTTCCACAACACACCAGCAGCTGACAAAAGAACAGCTGGAAGAAACAGGCGTGACCGAATCGCTTGTCCGGTTGTCGGTCGGAATTGAATCCCTTCGCGATATTCAGAACGATCTTGATCAGGCATTGGCAAAAGCAACCGGTATTGGCGATAAAGGAGGCCAGTCCATCGTGATCAATGATGAGGGGGTTATCCGCTGGGCATTAAACTCCGCAACTGAAAGAGTATTGGAAAATGGAGAGGAAATCACCCGCCCAAAAACATTGGCCATTGTCGGATTAAGCGGAAAAGAAGCAAGGCCCAGCTATCGTTTGGCCCGCAAAATGCAGCGGTTGGGCTACAAAATTGTTCCTGTCAATCCAAGGGAAACAGAAATATTGGGTGAAAAAGCCTATCCTGATTTAAAAAGCATCCCATTCCCGATCGATGTTGTTCAAGTGTTCAGAAGTCCGGAAGCGGCGATTGGCGTCGCAAAAGAGGCGGTGGAAGTGAAGCCGAAAATTTTCTGGCTCCAGGAAGGCGTCATATCTCCCGAGGCTGCGGAAATTGCAAGAGATGCTGGAATACCGGTCGTCCACAACAGATGTACGTACAAAGAAGCCCAAAGATTACGCGGAACGATCTCAACATATGCGTGTGAGATTTAAAGGGTTTAAGAAAAGGAGAAACGACAATGAGAAAAGTAACATCATTATTGGCCTTCAGTATTTTGGGATTTGTTTTATTCATCACATCCGGGAGAAATCGCCAGGGAACTGACAGTAGAAGAAAGCCGGCCCAGATCAAGGGGAAGCAACGTATTGGCAGAACTGAAGACGGAAGTTTTGGAAAGCCTTGATTTGAATAAAGCAGGCAAGGCTCTGATCTCATCGTAATGGGGGAATAGATGATGGCAGTTTTAGAAAGGGAGATTATCGCGCCGATTCCAGGGACGTATAATTTGGAAAACTATGATAAGCTGCGACAAACGTTTTCGTGGGATGACGCCTCAAAGGAATTAAGTTTCGCAAGAACCGGAAAAGTCAACGCGGCGTATGAAACGATTGACCGGCATGTTGACGATGGCTACGGGGAAAAGACCGCACTTTATTATGTCAACGGTGATGAAAGGCGCACCCTGACATTTAGAGAAGTGAAAGAAAAAACAGATCATTATGCGAGGGTTTTAAAAAATCAAGGAGTTAAAAAGGGAGACAGGGTTTTTGTCTTCCTGCCGAAAACTCCGGAATGCTATATTTCCATTTTGGCCATTATCAAAATCGGTGCCATTGCGGGCCCTTTGTTTGAAGCTTTTATGGAAGAGGCGGTCAAAGACCGGATCAATGACTGTAAGGGAACGGTACTGATTACGGATAATGAGATGGTCAAACGTGTTCCGCAGAAGGAAATACCTTCCCTTCATACGATTTTGGATGTCGAAGATATTGAAAATACGGCTTTTGATGGTAAAAATGATGACGATCTCGTTGAATGGGTGGATCTCGAGGACGGCATGCTCATTCATTATACGAGCGGATCAACCGGCAAGCCAAAAGGTGTATTGCACGCACATCGTGTTGTAAGCCATCATCATGCATCGGGCAAGTGGGTGCTTGATGTGAAGGATGATGATGTCTATTGGTGCACATCCCATCCCGGATGGGTGACGGGCAGCGTGTACGGCCTGTTTGCACCATGGCTGAATCGGGCGACGATCGTCATTCAAGGCGGCCGCTTCAAAGCCGAAAACTGGTACCAGCTCATTCATGAATTTAAGGTAACGATCTGGTACAGCGCACCGACTGCTTTTCGGATGCTGCTTTCCCAAGGGGATATTCTGAAAAACTACGACCTTTCATCTTTGCGCCACGTGTTAAGTGTCGGTGAGCCCTTAAATCCTGAAGTGATCTACTGGGCATGGGAGAAATTAGGCGTCCGCATCCATGACACGTGGTGGATGACCGAAACCGGCGGACACTTGATCGTCAATTTACCGGCTGAAACGATCAAACCCGGATCAATGGGAAGACCATTCCCTGGCATCACTGTCGGTATTTTGGATGAAGACGGCCAGGAACTGCCGCGCGGCTCTGTAGGGCAGCTGGCGATTCGCACTCCGTGGCCCGGATTAATGAAGGAAATCTGGGGAAATAAAGATAGATTTAACGCCTATTTCAAATATGAGGGATGGTACGTTTCAGGCGACCTGGCTTATCAGGATGAAGACGGTTATGTGTTTTTCCAAAGCCGGGATGATGATATGATAAACTCTGCAGGAGAACGGATCGGGCCTTTTGAAGTCGAAAGCAAATTGATTGAGCATCCAGCGGTCGCTGAAGCAGGGGTGATCGGAAAGCCTGACCCTATTCGCGGTGAATTGGTGAAAGCTTTTATTACATTGAGGCCAGGGTTTTCGGAATCGAAGGAGCTGCTTGAGGAAATCCGTGTCTTTGTCAGGAACAACCTGGCTGCACATGCAGCGCCGAGAGAAATAGAAGTATTGGATGAACTGCCCAAAACAGTGATCAGCGGAAAAATTTTACGCAGGCAATTGAAAGAGATGGAGATTAATAGAATGAAGCTTAATGGAAAGGAGGCTGAATGACTATGTTTCAAGTCAAAGCATATTCCGGAAATAAACAGGAGGATTATCAACTGCTTCTCAAGCAATTAAAAGCTCTTCTTGACGGAGAAACGGATGAAACAGCTTTATTGGCCAATGCATCCGCACTGTTGAATCAATTTTTGGATGAAGTGAATTGGGTAGGCTTTTATGTGTGGAAAAATAATGAGCTCGTACTTGGTCCCTTCCAGGGATTGCCGGCCTGTACGCGAATCGCATACGGGAAAGGCGTATGCGGGACGGCTTTAAAAGAACGGAAAACGCAGCGCGTGGCCGATGTCCATCAATTTCCCGGCCATATCGCATGTGATGCAGCTAGCAATTCGGAAATTGTGGTTCCTATTGTTGTGAATGGAAATATTTACGGAGTGCTTGATATCGACAGCCCGATCAAAGATCGTTTTGATGAGACAGATCAGAAATATATTGAAGAATTCGTAACGGTCATTGAGGAGCATTTAAAATAAAATTATTAAACTAAGAGCTGACTAGATAACTAGAGGCACTTTGTTTCATTTTGATAGATGGAACGAAGTGCCTTTTTATTTGAGGTGATAGAGTGACAGTTGCATTTTCAAACAAGGAAGCATTCAGTTTACCTGATTTGCAATTTTACAAGTGGTGCGGCTTAAAGTATGGGATCAATCGTGGAATTTACAATACGATCGATGCGCTTCTTTTTGAAAAGGGCTATATAGACGTGTATGAACGCCGTTTCGCTTTGATCAGGTTTCTTGAATATTCGCTAAAGGAGGACCTGTACGACAAAAAAGCCAAAGCGATAAAGTTTGGCCGGGGAAATTTAACGGTGATGGTAAATGAATTTGTGAATACGCATGTCTAATAAAATGCAAAGGAGAGGAACCTTTATGGCCAAAAAAAGAATATATTTGAATGCTTTTGAAATGAATTGCGTCGGGCATCAGTCACCCGGCTTATGGAGACATCCAGAAGATCAATCAGATCGGTATAAAGACCTTGATTATTGGGTTGATCTTGCAAAAACCTTGGAAAAGGGGCGCTTCGACGGAATCTTTATAGCAGATGTCATCGGAATTTATGATGTGTATGGCGATGATAAGGCGACGACGCTCAGGGAAGCGACGCAGGTTCCGGTGAACGACCCGATGATGCTTGTTTCGGCAATGGCCCATGCGACGGAACATTTGGGATTCGGCATTACCTGCTCCACAACATTCGAACATCCCTATACGTTCGCCCGGAGGATGTCGACGCTGGATCAATTGACAAATGGGCGGATTGCTTGGAATATCGTTACGTCCTATTTGGAAAGCGGCACGAAAAATATTGAAATTGGAGATAAGTTCCAGCATAGCGAACGGTATGCCATCGCAGATGAGTATATGGAGGTTTGCTATAAATTATGGGAGGGGAGCTGGGAAGAAGATGCGGTCAAAAGGGACAAGGAAAGTGGGGTTTTTACTGATCCGGAAAAAGTCCATGGAATCGATCATCATGGAAAATACTTTGATGTGCCTGGCATCCATTTATGCGAACCGTCTCCTCAGAGGACGCCCGTTTTATACCAGGCAGGCGGTTCGCCCACCGGCAAAAGATTTGCAGCAAAGCACGCGGAATGCACCTTTGTTTCGGGGCCTGCCAAAGGCCCGATTGCTTCTTATGTAAAAAATTTGAGGGAGCTGGCTGAAAAGGAAGGCAGAGATCCGCAAAGTGTAAAAATATTCGCCTTGATGACACCGATTGTGGGCAGGACCGAAGAAGAGGCCTGGAGCAAATACGAAGAGCTGACAAAATATATCAGCTATGACGGCGCATTGGCATTAGTAGGAGGCTGGACCGGTCTCGACTTTTCGGCATATCATCCTGATGACGAAATAGAATACATCGAAACAAACGCCATTAAGTCATGGCTAAAAATGCTGACTTCATCAAGACCCGAGAAAAAATGGACAGTCCGGGAGCTCGCTAATTTTGTGGGAGTTGGCGGAATGGGCCCCGTTGCTGTCGGAACACCTGAACAAATTGCGGATACGTTGGAAGAATGGGTGGAAGAAACTGATATAGACGGTTTCAACCTTGCTTACGCTCTGGCACCTGGAACCTTCAAAGATTTTGTTGAGCTAGTCACCCCCGAATTGCAAAAGCGCGGAATTATAAAAAAGGAATATACGGAAGGGACCTTCAGGGAAAAACTATTCGGAAAAGGAAATGCGCGTTTGCCGGAAGAACATCAGGGAGCGGGTTACCGCAGGGCAGTTTTGAATGTTTAATTGTGGGGAAAATCCAAACATCGGCAATCGCGTAATATTCATGATTGGGTCAGGCATCCGTCTGTTCCAATGCCCAAATGAGGCTTCGCATACGTGAAGCTTCTTTTTTTTGCGGAGTCTTTCAAAAAAATTGACTATGCCATGCCTGACAGATTATATTGGTTCTTATACATCTCCAAATAAGAAGGAGAAGGCCTATGAAAAAAAGTAACATGACGTTAACCATTTTACTTACAAATCTGTTTATTGCTTTTTTAGGGATTGGGCTGGTTATCCCGGTGCTGCCGACCATCATGAACGAATTAAATTTATCGGGATCTGTTGTGGGCAATCTTGTTGCAGCTTTCGCAGTCATGCAGCTGATCACGTCCCCGATCGCTGGCCGCTGGGCAGACAAGTTTGGGCGGAAAAAAATGATTGTTTCCGGTTTGTTCATATTCAGTCTATCTGAATTGTTATTCGGGCTTGGCAAAACAGTGGAAGTTCTCTTTGCTTCACGTTTACTTGGCGGTATAAGCGCAGCTTTTATCATGCCTGCTGTTACGGCATTTATTGCAGACATTACAACGATGGAAACGAGGCCGAAAGCGCTCGGCTATATGTCAGCCGCCATATCTACGGGCTTTATTATCGGGCCCGGCCTGGGCGGATTTTTAGCTGAAATCTGGACGCGGCTGCCGTTCTTTACAGCTGCAGTATTTGCATTGATATCGGCGGTTTTATCAATGATTACTCTTCGCGAGCCTGAGCGGAATGAGGTAGAAGCGGCAATTGATCGAAAAGCGGGGATCAAGCGCATTTTTATCCCGATGTATTTCTACGCTTTTATGATCATTTTAATTACGGCTTTCGGTTTGGCTGCCTTTGAATCGTTATTTTCCCTGTTTGTCGACCATAAATTCTCCTTCACACCCAAGGACATTGCCATTGTCATTACGGGCGGAGCCATTGTCGGGGCAGTTGCACAGGTTGCATTTTTTGACCGGTTAACGAAATATTTGGGGGAAATCGGCCTGATCCGTTACTGCCTGATTCTATCAGTCATACTCGTATTTCTCATGACAATAGTCAATTCATATATGCATATCCTGATTGTCACATTTATCATCTTTGTCGGCTTTGATCTGATCCGCCCGGCTGTTACATCTTATTTATCCAAAATTGCCGGCGATGAGCAGGGATTTGTGGGCGGGATGAACTCGATGTTCACAAGTATCGGAAATGTATTGGGACCTGTTGTGGGTGGACTCTTATTTGACATTGATTTAGACTTTCCGTTTTATTTTTCATCCATCTTCTTATTGATCGGTTTCGGGATTTCACTTGTCTGGAAAAAGCCGGCCCAATTGAAAGGTTGATTGGATTCATTATCAAATGATCCGGTCAGCCTTTTGTTTTTGTTTAGGAAATTAAAAAGCGCTTAAGTTGTTGGAAACTCATTATCTTTTTGTGCGACGTCCGGCTCCAGCGCCTATCGACTAGCAGACTTCACGCTTCTTCCTACGATAAGTCAACATCGCTCCGCTGCGCTGCGCGTGTTTCCTTTATCTCGTCAGAAGCGCTCCAGTCTGTACGTCGATAAACAGGCGCTTCCGCCTTTGTTTTTAAGCCTTGACATCTTCCTGACATCTTTTCATGATAAAGTGAATGGATTAGCAGCATAATTCTCAAAGGGTGACGAAAATGAACACTATTTTAATCGTCGAAGATGAATTTCCCATTAATCAAGTGCTGAAAGTTTATTTAAGAAAGGCCGGTTTTCAAACCGAATCCGTTTCAAACGGAACGGATGCATTGGAAAAATTTGAAGCAGTCAAGCCTGCTCTTGTATTGCTGGATGTCATGCTGCCAGGCTTGAGCGGCTGGGAAGTTTTACAGGAAATCAGGAAGAAAAGTGATTGTCCCGTCATTATGTTGACGGCTCTCGGAGAAGTGAATTACAGGCTGGACGGTTTAAATAAAGGAGCCGATGATTATATTTCCAAGCCGTTTGTAGGGGAGGAAGTTGTTGCGAGGGTAAAGGCTGTACTGCGCAGGACTGAAAAAAATGACCATCCCGTCAAACGGTACGGAGGATTGGAAATTGATTTACAAGGCCACCGTGTGAAGTTGAATGGAGAAGAGATCCGTTTGGCTCCACGCGACTTGTCTCTGCTGCTTTTTCTTGCAGAGCATCCCAATCAAACATTCACAAGGGAACAGCTTATAGAGAAGATTTGGGGATGGGAGTATGAAGGCAGTGACCGTGCGGTGGACCTGTCGATCAAGAGGTTAAGGAAATCGCTGAAGGATTGGCCTATACAAGACGGGGAAATCAGGACACTCCGGGGATTGGGGTATCAGCTCAGTGTCCAGGATGCCTAAGAAAAAAATATCGCTGCAGCGTTATTGGACAACACGGTATTTGCTCACCATTATAATCGGGCTGGTGATAATGGCCATCGTTTCAGCTTTATGGATTCGCCATACGACATTGGAAAACCGGCTTCATATGCTGGAATTCATGGCTGAAGAGACAGCGAACCGGTTGGTGGCTAACGAAGAGCCGGCTATCCCCCCGTTGAATGAAGTTCCCGGCTTGTTTTCCGAGCGTGGGGATCTGTTGAATATGGAGAGCAATCCCAGTATTTATATTACTGATTCAAGAGGGGCCATCCTGGCCAATAACCGCCCGCAAAGCCCTTTGAAACGGTTTGATCCAACCTTGCTTAATAACCCGAAAGAAGTGATTAAGCTTTCGGAAAAAGGGTACGAACCTTTTTATATGGTGAAAAAGCCGATTGAATTTGATTCCGTGCTCCTGGGTTGGGTTGTGATCACTGAAACCCAAGCTAACCTGTCAAAAGTAAATCAGGAATATCAGCAGCTTACCATTATGATTGTCAGTCTCGCGCTGATTGGCTGGGCAGCTGTCTATATTTTATCAAGGAAGTTATCCAAACCGATCAAGGAAGTGTCAAAAGCTGCCGAACAGGTGCGAAAAGGCAACTATGAAGTAGATCTACCCAGTGATGCAAAGGCGGAAGAAGTAGATGAATTGATCCATTCTTTTAAAGAGATGTCGCAGCAGCTGCAGAAACTCGAATCCCTTCGTACAGAATTGCTTGCAGGGGTCACCCACGAATTGAAGACGCCGGTCACTTCCATCAGCGGTCTTTTGCAGGCCATTGATGAAGAAGTTGTCAGCGGCGAAGAAGCGAAGGAGTTTTTGGGAATTTCATTAAAAGAAACAGCCAAAATGAGGACGATGGTGGAAGATTTATTGGCTTTCAATTCGTTTGCGGCCAACGCTGTTCCTTTAACAATGGAGGAACACTCAATCAATGAGCTGGTAAAGGAGTCGGTTTATCAATGGGAGGCCGGGAAGCCGGTTGCAGGGCTTACTGTCGAAGTAAAACCGCTTCAAGATGATGCCAGTGTCCGGGTAGATGGCGTCCGGCTGCAGCAAATCATGACAAACCTTCTGAATAACGCCGGGCAGGCGATTGCTCTTCCCGGAAAAATTGAAGTTATAATGAACGAGTCACAAAGCAAGGTTATGATTGATATAAAAGATACAGGGACGGGGATACCTCAAGAGGAGCAGTCTTTTATTTTTGAACGGTTTTATCGAGGTCAGGAGAAAAAATATAAAGTTGGAGGCCTTGGGCTTGGATTGCCTTACAGCAAAATGATGGCCCAGGCAATGAATGGAGATCTGGAATTGATCGAAAGTACTTCTTCCGGGACGACCTTCCGGATCAGCTTGCCGAAAACTGATTAGCTGCCGTTTCGTTTGCGGCAGTATTTTTTATGGAAAAAATTAACCTGACATCTTCCTGACACAGAGGTCTTTTATAGTTGCATTAAGAAGATGATGAAAGGATGGAGGAATGATGTTCAAGCGTTTCTTATCAATGTTCACCGCGAGTCTTATTGGTTCGGCCATTACTTTGGCTTCGGTCCAGTATTTTGATTCCAATCAGGTTGAGCAGCCGGTTGAAACTACGGAAAATGTCAATGTCGAAAAGGTTGCCGCAAGCTCAAATTCAATTTCCGACATCGTTGAGCATTCATCTAAGGCGATTGTGGGGGTTGTCAATAAAAAAAATCAACCTGACGGGTTTCAACCTTCAAAGGAAGTCACGTCGGGAACAGGATCTGGCGTCATTTATAAAAAAACGGATAAAGAAGCTTTTATCCTGACAAACAATCATGTGATTGAAGGAGCCGGGCAAATTGATATTTCTTTATATAATGGAAAAGTGGCCGAAGCAGAGTTGATTGGAACAGATCCGCTAACAGACATCGCTGTGTTAAAGATTAAAGGAAACTATGATATCGCCCCCCTGAAGGTCGGCGATTCCGACGCGCTGCGTGCCGGTGATCAGGTCATTGCAATTGGAAATCCGCTGGGACTCGACCTTTCAAGAACAGTGACACAAGGAATCGTCAGTGCGGTCAATCGTACGATTGAGGTGACAACTTCAGCGGGCGATTGGGATCTTGATGTGATCCAGACAGATGCCGCAATCAATCCGGGAAACAGCGGCGGGGCACTGATCAATGCTTCCGGTGAGCTCGTAGGGATCAACAGCCTGAAAATTTCAGAAAATGGAGTGGAAGGATTGGGATTTGCCATCCCAAGCAATGAGGTTACAACGATTGCTGAAGAAATCATTAAAAACGGCCAGGTTGTCCGGCCGTATTTGGGAGTGAGTGTCGTCGGCCTGGATAAAATCCCGCCTTTTTATTTGCAGGATCTTCCGGATGCAGTGAAAAAAGGTGTGATGGCCGCTTCAATTGACGAAAACTCGGAAATCGCAAAAGCAGGATTAAAAGTCCAGGATGTCATCGTATCCATCAATGGTAAATCCATTAAGGATGAAGGAGAACTGCGGAAGTTTTTATACACAAAACTTTCTGTTGGTGATCAGGTAACGTTGGAAGTGTACCGAGGAGGTGAAAAACATACTTTTACCGTGAAACTGGCCAGCAATAAGAGATAGGGGAGAAGCCGGGAAAGTGTCCGACGCAGCACTATCCCGGCTTCTTATATTTGTAACAGGGTGTATAATTTTCAGATAAGTTGTATAATAAATCGTAAGTATCCGGATAATTGGGGGTGTGACGGTTGCTTCAGCCGAACTTGAAACAATCGATAGTAAAAATGTTAATAGATCGGTTGCAGCCGGAATTCATACTCTTATTTGGCTCGTATGCAAAAGGGACAGCCAGTGCAGACAGTGATCTGGATATTGCTTATTATTCGCAAAAGAAACTTTCCCATTATGAGCGCTTTTTACTGGCTGGAGACCTTGCGGATTTATGCAATGTTGAGGTTGATCTTGCAGACATAAGGCAAGTAGATACCGTATTTGCAGCTCAAATTTTTTCAACTGGTGAATTGATTTATTGTGCAAATAAAAATATTTTTGTAAAGGAGCGTATGAAGGCCTTATCAATGTACGTGACGTTGAACGAACAGCGGGCTGAAATCTTGCGGGGTATAAGGGAAAGAGGGAGTATTTATGGTTGACGGCGATATCGTGCTTAACAAAATAAATACGATTGAACGTTGTTTAATGCGAATTCAGGAGGAATATGAAAATAACCCGGAAAATTTAAAGAATTTCACGAAGCAAGACAGCATCATCTTCAGCGTGCGTGTGAGGCAAGCATTGATCTGGCGATGCATATAATAAGTGAAAAAAAACTAGGTTTACCAAAGACAAGCCGGGAAGCGTTCAAGCTGCTGGAGGAAGCAAAGATCATTGACACTAGCTTAGCGAAAACCCCTAATGAATATGGTGGGCTTCCGCAATATTGCCGTCCATGATTACCGGGCCATTCGTCTTGATATACTTCAGGCGATCATTGAGCGGCACCTACAGGACTTTAAGGATTATTCACGAATTATTTTAAGTTTGAAATAGGTTGGCCCACCAACTGCATTGCAGCCTGGTGGGCCAACTCTCGTATAATCGTTCCCACTCCCGAATAGTAATTAAAAAGGGAGGGGATGACGATTTTAAAATCACTCACTAACTTTTTTGACCGGATGGTGCAGCGCTTTTTGCCTGATGCGTTTTTATTCGCTGTTATTTTGACACTTGCCGTCTTTTTGATGGGGATTGTTTTTACAGGCAGTACACCCATTCAAATGGTTGAATATTGGGGGAACGGCTTTTGGGATTTGCTTGCTTTTGCCATGCAGATGTCGCTGATTGTTGTGACAGGCTATGTTTTAGCAAACACGCCAATCATTAAAAGGTGGCTAGTGAAAATAAGCACGCTCGCTAAAACGCCCGGACAAGCGATTATGCTGGTTACATTTATTGCCACAGTTGCTTCATTGATTAATTATGGCTTCGGGCTTGTCGTCGGCGCTTTGATTGCGATACAGGTTGCCAAACGGGTGCAGTCTCTTGACTATCGATTGCTGGTTGCGAGCGCCTATAGCGGATTTTTAGTATGGCATGGCGGTTTATCAGGATCGATTCCGTTACTCATTGCCACTCCCGATCATTTTTTGGAAGATTCGATGGGGATCATACCGGTTTCAGAAACGATGTTTAGCGGCTTTAACTTGTTTATTGTGTTTGTATTGGTAATCACATTGCCCTTTCTCAACCGGCTGATGTTGAAATCAAGGGAAGGCCTGGAAATTACGTCTGCCAAGAACTGGGAAACTGATTCCTTTGAAGATAAAGTGGAGGAACCGGCGGAAAGCTTAACACCGTCAGACAGATTAGAAAACAGCCAAATCATTTCGTTATTAATTGGCTTGCTCGGAATTGCTTTTATTGTTTATCATTTTGTAACCAATGGCTTTGACTTAAATATTAATATCGTAAACTTTACGATGCTTTTCTTGGGGGTTATTTTACATCGGACCCCGAGGCGTTTTTTGGCAAGTGTCAATAATGCAGTGAAAAATGTTGGCGGCATTATCGTGCAATTTCCATTTTATGCCGGGATTATGGGCATGATGGTCGCTTCAGGGTTATCTGAAAGCATGTCGTTATGGTTTGTCAATATTTCCACGGAATTCACTTATCCGCTATTTACATTTATCAGTGCAGGCATCGTGAACTTTTTTGTACCGTCCGGCGGCGGCCAATGGGCGGTGCAAGGTCCCATTATGATACCGGCGGGAATTGAAATCGGTGTGGATTCGGCCAAGACAGCGATGGCGGTCGCATGGGGCGACGCTTGGACAAACATGATCCAGCCGTTCTGGGCGCTGCCATTGCTCGCGATAGCCGGGCTTAAAGTCCGGGACATCATGGGGTTTTGTGTCATTATATTACTTTACAGCTTTTTCCCAATCGCTATCGGTCTACTATTCTTTTAACTTTAATGTAAAATTATCATTCGCAATCAGTAGTCTTAAAATCATCATAGGAAGTTTTGACTTTCCGCATCGGCCATTTCATTAGTGTTGGGGTGGTATAATTTCAACAGTATCAATTCTTGACTCCTTTTTATCAAAAGAAATAACGGGTCAATAATCCGGCCGCAATCCCCATAATGATTGAGGGGAGAAACATTTTTGATAGCTTCATGGCAGCTGCGGCCGCAAGGCATCCCAAAAGGACAGGAAATGAAACGAAGAGATGTCCGTCCGACGTTGTTAACACTTGGTTGATGATCAGTGCTGTCATAATGGCAACCGGAACATAGCTGAAATATAAACGCAATGTCGGGTTCATTTCTCTTCCTGCCATAACCTCGAGTCCGATAATTCTTGATAAAAATGTGGAGACAGCCAGTAAGATGATGATTATCCAATGGTTAGGCATGCTGCGTCCTCCTAGCTGCATATAGGCCTGCCAACGGCGCTAAAACACCTGTCACAACAACTATTAGGTCATTGCCGGGCCAAAAATACTCAAGTAAAAACACAATAACTGCAGCCGTGACAGCAGTGGCGATGACCGGCTTTCCTTTTAGAGAAGGAATGAGCAGGGCTGTAAAAGTGACCGGGAAAGCCAAGTCCAGACCAAACATCAAAGGGTCAATCTTGTCGCCAATAAAAGCCCCGAAATAGGATGAGAGAATCCAGGCCGAATAAAATGTGGCGGCGACTGCTCCAAAATAGAGGGGGTCGGGTCCGTATTTTTTAAATCTGGCACTCCCCAATACGAAGGGTTCATCCGACACGCCGAAAGATAAGAGCCATCGCCACTTCCTTTTGGCAGGGGCAAGTCCTTCCGCGAGGGCTGCCCCGTATAATAAGTTACGCAAGTTTAATAAGATAGAAGTGAAAAGAACGCTTGGCATCGTTGTACCTGATGCCAGCATGGCAACTGTCACCAATTGGACTGATCCTGAAAACACCAGCATGGACATGGCCACAGCGGCTGTAAGACTAAAATTTGCTTGTTTGGCGAGCACCCCGTAAGATAATCCATACGCCCCAATGGCGATGGCCAGCGGAAGAGCCTCAATGAAACCGGTTTTGATTGTATGTTTAAATTCGCCCAAATCCCTTTCCCCCCTTGCTGAACAGAATACTAAAAAGTATAATTTAATTAACTTGTAGTATATTATAATATAAAAAGGTGTAAAAGGAAGGCTGGAGGAGAAAAAATGGGTAAAAATTATCCCGGAGATGCAGGAAAGAAAATAGGAGCAAACTTGCGGCAGTTTCGGTTGAGCAAGGGAATGAGCATAGAAGCTTTGGCGAAACAAGTCGGTGTCAGCAAATTGACGTTACTCAAAATAGAACAAGGGGAGGCCAATCCAACGCTGTCTGTTATTTGGAAAATTGCAGATGGCTTAAAAGTTCCGATTACTTCCCTCTTGGACATTGAATCGGATGTTGCTGTTGCCAGAACTACGGATGGGCTGAAATTAAAAAGTTCAGACGAAGTGTTTATCGCTGAACCTTTGTTTCGTTCTCATGGGTTTGAATTATATCGGGGATACTTGAAGCCCTACGGTGAATATGTGTCGGAAGCGCACCAGGCAGGTGTGATGGAATTTGTTACGGTGATGTCCGGCCAACTCACGGTGGGAGTGGACGGCGATACATTTCATTTGGGTGAATACGATGCAATCCGTTTTAAAGGGGATCGTCTTCATAAGTACACGAATCCTTCTCCCGACTTAACGATTTTGCATTTTGTCATTTCCTATCATCATTTCTAAGCTTATATTTTTCGATCGAAAATAAACACAGATACAGCGGTATCTTCCTCCGCTTTAAAAATCCCCTGATTGGAAGCGGCCCAATAAAGTTAGACAGGTTATTTCGTTGGAGGCATGTTGGGCATGGACCCGATACTGTATTGGGCTCATGCCTTTTAATTTTTCCTTAATCCGTCAGTTTCGATATATTGTCCAATTTTTGGCCGGTATCATCATTTTTATCCTAAAGACATCGGTTACCAGGTAAAAGGTTCACAGGAGGGACATTTGATGAACGGATTCTATTAAGTCAATTGATACTGGTTTAAAACAATATCTAGTTTTTGACTTAATTCGATCGTCTTTTTATTATTTAGTCCTTTAGTAATACCTTGGATTATCATTTCTCTCCTCAATGAATTGATCTCATCCAACAATTTTTGCTCTATTTTAGTGTTTATCGTTTTCTTCACTCATTAACTCTCCTCTGTAGTTTTATTATCTGTGCAGCCGGGGAGTTTGATAAAAAAGCTGCACAGGAAAACCAAAGGTAAATGGAGATGAAAAGTTGAGGAAGGATCCCTCCCGGCTCATCAATAGGATAAAACGATTATACCATATGTTGTTATTTGAATTCTATAGATATACTATATATAGTTGAAAATATTTGAAAAATAGTGTTGTTTTGGAAAAAAATCGAGTTTTTTCGTCAAAAATCCCAATTGGTCTGCCTGTAAAATAGGAGAAAAAGACTAAAGAAGAATTCATAGAGGTTTTGTTGGGTATAGTGTAGACAATGTTGTAGGAATCCGATATACTTTTATTTAGCTTCCCGAAATAATTTATTCGGGAGAATGTTCAATGAAGCCGCCGTAAAGGCTGTTTTTTTGATTAAACTGATGTATCACGCATATATGAATCACCCAGTCTTGTGAAAAATTTCCCGGTATTTAGGATAGAAGGATGATTTGATGCAAAAAGAAAAACTTTGGACAAAGGATTTTATTTCAACTTCGATAGTGAACTTTGTGATGATGCTGTCAATGTACTTGCTGCTTGTTATAATGGCGCCTTATGCAACTGATCAATATGATGCATCCGCCAGTGCAGCGGGATTGGTTGCCAGTATTTTTATTTTGGGGGCATTAACAGGACGATTATTTGCTGGAAGGCAAATTGAACGCTTGGGAAGTAAGAAAATGCTGATTGCCGGAATTGTTTTCTTCGTAGTTGTCACAGCCGGTTACTTTATTTCCGCCGGTATTTATTTCTTGGTTCTTATCCGTTTTTTACATGGAATTGGAGTCGGCCTGGCAACAACGGCAACCAGTACGATTGTAGCGCAGATCATTCCTCGAAGCAGAAACGGGGAAGGCATCGGCTACTTTAGTTTGAGTGTGGTGTTGGCAACAGCTATCGGCCCATTCGTGGGGCTTACTCTAATCAAATATGCAGGTTATACGAGTGTTTTTATCTTTTCTCTTTTGATGGGGATGATCAGCTTCATCATTGCCCTTCCGGTTAAGGCGCCAATTGTTGAACATACGGCAAGTGCTGACACTAAGGGATTCAAGCTTTCAAACTTTTTCGAGATGCGGGCATTGCCCATTTCTATCGTCATGCTGATCGTAAGCCTGGCTTATTCGGGAATCCTGTCATTTATTACTTCCTACGCCCAGGAAATGAATTTGATGACAGCAAGCAGCTACTATTTTCTCGTTTACGCCGTCATTGTATTTATTTCACGCCCCTTTACAGGAAAGCTGATGGATAATAGAGGCAGCAACAGTGTGGCCTATCCCGCATTGGTTTTATTTGCGATTGGAATGTTCATGCTCAGCCAGGCAAACACTAATTTCGCCTTTTTACTGGCGGCGGCTGTCATTGGGTTGGGCTACGGCAATTTCCAATCATGCGCACAGGCCCTGGCCATTAAAGTTACACAGCCGCATCGGATGGGGTTGGCAAATTCAACATACTTCATCTGCATGGATCTCGGTCTTGGAGTGGGACCGTTAGCGCTAGGCTTTCTCGTTCCATTGGTTGGATTTAAGGGGCTGTATTCATCAATGGTTTTAGTGATTCTGGCCGGCATCGCCGCTTATTATCTATTGCATGGAAGAAAAGATAAGGAAACCTCTCCTTCATTTAATCCGGCGAGCTCCAAGTAACTGTTAAGCATTCGTGGAAATTAGTGCCGCGAATGCTTTTTAGTACACCCTGAAGGCCGCCCATTGATGGTATGATTGAAATGATCAAAGGCAAACAGGAAGGTGAATGACATGTCATTGGAAAGTGTGAAAGACCATTTACAACAATGGAATCGGCAAAATGATGTGATGGAGTTCGAAACAACCAGTGCGACAGTGGAACAAGCGGCTGAAACAATCGGTGTCATCCCGGCGCGGATTGCCAAAACCCTCTCTTTCAGAGGGGAAGAGGATCAGGCAATCCTGGTTGTTGCTGCCGGAGATGCCAAGATTGACAATAAGAAGTTCCGTCATCTCTTTAACTTCAAGGCTCGCATGCTTTCGCCGGACGAAGTATTGGAGCAGACGGGACATGCCATTGGCGGCGTTTGCCCATTTGGGCTGGCAAATGATTTAAAAGTGTATTTAGATATTTCGCTGAAGCGCTTTGATACGGTATTTCCTGCTTGCGGAAGTACCAATTCGGCGATTGAGCTTACCTGCGATGAGCTGTTTGAATATTCCTCTGCCGTTACATGGGTGGATGTCTGCAAAGGCTGGGAAGATGAAAAGCATGAAGAGGAAGCGGCTGTCAGCAGCAGAGGCCAAGCTTAAGAAGCAGAAAAGGTCCCCAAAGGATAACGGTTGGGGATCTTTCGGTTTTCCATGCAAAGAAAGGCGGTTTGAGGATGCGAATCACTCCCGAATATGGCAACAATGTTATTGTCGGAGTAAATTATCATAATAGTTTTTCCTGGTATGTGGCTGACAAGGATTATTGGATACTGGATTTAGAAAAAAGAAGAGCGGATTTTATAAAAAATGGATTTGAATACGATGCCGGCGATATTTTGGCAACCAGATTCAATATTGAAATTGTCAATGAGAAGTCAGCAGGCGACTACTTATCTTTTTTAGAACCATTTAAAGTGGCGGCGCCTGAATTAAAAGGATTCATATTGAATCAACAATATGAGGATACGATTCTGTCGTTAAGTCCGTCTTTATACATTGATTTTGACCAAAAGAAATTGTACTCCGCCTATCCGGAAGGTCTCCCTTTCGAGCGTTATGTGCCGGACGGATGGACCGGACAATATGAAAATTTCACTGACCACATTCCTGAAGGGGAGCAGTATTGGATGGTGGATGATGTTGATTTAATACTGAAAATATATGATGAAGAAATGAAAAGATTTTTTGATGATTCAGCGGAATAAAGTTATTTAATTTTAAAACCTTAAACACGCATAACCTCGCCCTAACTATTGGACGAGGTTAAAATAAAGTTGTTAAATTTTTGATAAAAACACTTCACCTAAACTTTAAAAGAACAATAAAGTCGTTTAAAAATCTAGGTTTTATTCAATAATCGAGTCCGATTGCTTAATACAAACAGACTGAGGTTTTAGCACCTTTAATATGTATATATGTATTTTTTATAAGATACTTAATTATTTCTTAAATATTATAGCCGATGATTCATCTTCTTTGGTAATGGTCTGGATTCCAACCACTATTCATAGATTCAACAGTTATAGACTGTTCATCAGAAGAAAGAGTTACGATTAAAGGTTCAGATGCACTAGATACCTCACCATCAAAATCAAGATTTATACTATTTTCGTTTTCCGTCCATTCCCCTTCAGACTCTTTACCATCTTTTTTGTAAATAACAGATCCATTTTTATTAATAGTAATTTCTATTTTACTCCCACTAGTACTAGTTCCTCCATAAGTACCTAACCACTTACTAGATCCGCCACAAGCAGATAAATTCATAATTACAAAAGCAAGTAAAACACCAACAATCCATTTTTTCTTAATGTTCATTTCAAGCCTCCTCTAATATATTTCTTCTTATTTTAACATACAATCTTAAACAATATGGCCCGATTGTTGAATAGCATGACTGTCATTTTTAAAATGATTTTATTATTTTTTTAACGACTTTACTGTAATTAAACAACTTTATTGTCACTCAACAGCATGAGGCATCGAATAGGAAGAAGAATATTTTGCAAAGAAAAACAGGAATTAAAGACGGCCATTGAAGGAGCCTTTTAATTCTTGTTTTTTAGTTATCCTGTCAAATGCAAATCAAGGTTAAAGCAGACTTCTCAAATTTGAATTATAATAAAACCATGAAACAACGAGAGGGTTTTTTCATGGTTTTTGTACTCATTGCCCTTGCAGCCATCATCAATCTTGTATTTTATCGAAAAAAGATATATATAAATACCGGATCTATGGCGGTAGTAATGACATTGGGCATTATCAATTTTGGCATTCTTCATTTGCCTATTAATCATTCTTTGATAAATACTGTCGGAAGCGGGGAAAATCCCGGCAAAAGAAAAAATATGAAACGGGGCTGGCCTGATGCTGACTGTTGAAAATTTATATAAATCTTATGGAGATAAAGTGCTGTTTGAAGGAATAAACTGCGTTATTCGGAAGCGGGAGCGGATCGGCCTGATCGGCGTGAATGGGACGGGCAAATCCAGCTTTTTAAAAATTTTAGCCGGGATTGAGGCACCGGATCAGGGTGAAATTAATCATGCCAAGGATTACCGGATCGAATATTTGGCGCAGGAGCCGGCGCTTGATCCAGATTTGACAGTTATAGAGCAGATTTACTACGGAGAAGCGGATATCATGAAGGCGATGCGCCAATATGAACAGGCGGCCCATAAGCTGGAGCGTGAGCCGGAAAATGAAAGGGCGCAGGAGCTGCTGTTTTCTATGCAGCAGAAAATGGATGAACTGGAGGCGTGGGATGCCAGCGCCCAGGCAAAAACTGTGCTTTCAAAGCTTGGCATCCAAGATTTCGATCAAAAAGTGAGCGCATTATCCGGCGGACAGAAAAAGCGGGTGGCTATTGCGAAAGCGCTGATCCAGCCTGCCGATCTCCTGATCCTTGACGAGCCGACCAACCATCTTGACAATATAACGATTGACTGGTTGGAAAAACATTTGACCAGCTATCCCGGAGCCTTGCTGCTTGTCACGCATGACCGCTATTTCCTCAACCGTGTGACCAACCGGATCTATGAGCTCGATAATGGACAGTTATATGCGTATGAAGGAAATTATGAATTTTTTCTTGAGAAAAAGGCGGAGCGTGAAGCGGAAGAGCGGTCAAGCGAGCAAAAACACGCCAATACACTACGCAGGGAATTGGCGTGGCTGCGGCGTGGTGCGCGGGCCCGTTCGACGAAACAAAAAGCGCGTATTGAACGGATCGAAGAGATGCAAAACCGTAAATTCAATACGGAAAAAGAGAAAGCCGCTTTCCAGGCAGGAACGAGCAGGCTTGGAAAAAAAGTCATTGAACTGAAAGGAATCGAAAAAAGCCTTGATGGAAGAGCGTTGATCACCTCTTTTGACTATTTGCTTAAACCGGGTGACAAAATTGGAATCATCGGACCGAATGGTGTCGGAAAAACGACGCTTCTAAATATCATGGCCAAGCGGATCAAGCCGGACTCCGGAGAAATTGAAACGGGTGATACTGTAAAAATCGGCTATTATACCCAGGGGGACGAAGAACTTGATGGGAATCAGCGTGTCATTGATTATATGAAAGAAACGGCAAGCGTCATTCATACAAAAAGCGGAGAACCCATTACGGCAGAGCAGATGCTGGAGCGTTTCCTGTTCCCGCGTCCGGCCCAGTGGACGTATATACGGAAACTTTCCGGTGGAGAAAAACGGAGGCTTTATTTGCTGAAAGTATTGATGACAGAACCCAATGTGCTGTTTCTGGATGAGCCGACGAATGATTTGGATACGCAGACGCTCGGTGTCCTGGAAGAATATCTTGAAAAATTCCCCGGTGTCGTCGTTGCGGTATCGCATGACCGCTATTTCCTTGACCGGGTGGTCGACCGCCTGCTTATCTTCAAAGGCTCAGGCAACATTAATGAATTTTACGGAAATTACAGTGAATATCTTGAAATTAGCTCCGAGGAGCCAAAGCCTGAAAAGAATGAAAAGCCGGTGAAAGAGCAACCGGCAAATAAAAAACCAGCAAGATTAAGCTACAAAGATCAAAAGGAATGGGATGTCATAGAAGATGAAATCGCCGAGCTTGAAGAGCAAATTGAGGAGCTGGGTGAAAAAATAGCCGAAGCCGGCAGCGACTCCGAAACAGTACAAGAGTTTTTTACCAGGCAGCAGGAGGCCGAAGCCGCATTGGAGCGGAAAATGGAGCGGTGGGAAGAACTGTCGCTGATGGTTGAAGAGATTGAAAGCAACAAAGCATAAGGTCTGTGTCAGAATTCGGGATACCAAATTACAAATCAGGCTGCGAAAACGAATCGTTTTCGCAGCCTGATTTATTTTACTGAGTAAAGTATAAGATTTTTTAGCTTTAAAATTTTGAACAAAGCCTTTTGTTGTCTAGCTCCAGCGC
>NZ_VEKZ01000061.1:0-22561 GCF_007681465.1 Siminovitchia fortis | reverse complement strand
TATGGGCGGAAAGTGTTCATTTCTATCGAGCAAAAACTGTTCAATTTAGCTTAGCAGTTACAATAGCACGATCAGATAATCCGACAATCGGGCGCATTTCCTTAATTAGACGTATTTTCAATATAAATGGTCACATTTCAGTTCCCTTCTTCATATCCTTTATCTTCCACCCCCTTGCCGTTTCCATTTCCATGATTAACAATATACAATATTCATATAGGACAAAAATTCAACAACACCAGAAGGAGTGAATCCTATTTGAAATTTTTTAGAACATTGCTTATATGCCTGCTCATTGTAGGATTCATTTTATATAAGCAAGGAAATGAGCAGGTGGTTACATCCGTCCATTCCATGGCGGACTCCTTACGCTCGTATTCTGAGTCTATAACAAAACGGCCTGAGGTTTCCAATATCATTGCTAAATTGCAAGAAGGATATCAATCTTTGAAAGGCGAGCTTAAAGAGATTGAGACTCAGGAACAAGTGGAGATCCCTTCATTAAAAACGCCTGAGGAACAAACGTTTTCAGTTCATAATATTGAGATTGGCGATACAAAAGCTGAAGTAGAAAAGCAGGCCGGCAAAGCGAAGCGGGCCTCCTACAATGAATATGGAGTCAAATGGTACGCCTATCATGAAAACTATCAAAACTTCTTCATGGCTGCTTATGACGACCAGGGGAAAGTTGCCGGATTATATACAAACCAGGACTTGGTTTCATCAAAAAACGGAATTAAGCTAAATGAGTCAAAGGAATCTGTTGTCCAAAAGCTCGGAGAGCCTGTTAAAGGGATCAGAAAAGGATTCGTCATGTACCAAGTTCAGGCCAGTGGCGAATATAACATTTATGAAATGGATCATTGCTATGTTACTGTGTTTTTTGATAAACATAAAAATGATACTGTGACAGCTTTACAAATCATCAGCACCGGCCTTGAGCAGGAGAAGAAAGAATTCTTTGCTCCCGGCAGTGAAGAATTGGAAGAAGGATTCGAGTATCAATTATTTGACCTCACCAATGCTGCAAGAGTGAAACACGGCCTCCCGGTTTTATCCTGGGATGATCATGTAAAAGTGACGGCGCGCGGACATAGCACCGATATGGCCGAAAAAAGTTACTTCAGTCATGAAAGTTTAGACGGGTTATCCCCTTTTGACCGTATGGATCGCGATCATATCGCCTATAGGGCGGCGGGAGAAAACATTGCATCCGGCCAGGTAAGCAGTATTTTCGCGCATGAAGGCCTGATGAACTCCATGGGCCATCGCAAAAACATTTTGAGCCCGGAATATAACTCTCTTGGAGTCGGAGTAGCCTTTGACTCTGAATCAAGGCCTTTTTATACGGAAAACTTCATTGGAAAATAAAAAAGCGCCAATTCCAGCTTATGGCGCTTTTTCCCTTTATTTAAATATCGCTGCAATGACCTCGTCCTGCGACATATCACTGTCCACTTCATAGGACCCGGGGCGCAATTTGTTTTCCACTTTTTTCTTCTCAACAGCCTTTGAGAATTTAAAAGCATCATCAACAATTTTGGCCTTCACCAGCATTTTTCCCACATCAATACTGGTCATGCCGTCCGTAACATTGATTACTACCCGGTAAACGACTTTTTTATCCTCTGCTTTGTCTTCTGCCGCTTTTTCTTTATCAGCAGCTTCTGCTTTTGCCTCTTCCATTTTTTTATTATATTCTTCAACAGTCTGGACAATATAGCCGGAGGACTCAAGGCCGGCTATCATTTCTGCTTCAGATGGCTCATTTTCCGTAACTATTTCTTTTTCTGTTGTTTTTGCCGGAGCTTTGGAAGCTTCACTTTTAACTGAAAAATATGCCGCACTGCAGACAGCGGCAGCCAGGAAAATTCCGGCTGCAAAACTGGCCAATGGATTAAATCTCATTTGCAACCCTGCCCCTTTCTTCCTTTCCTGCTATGTAAGGAGCTATCATTTTCCTGATTTCATTTTCGGACACATTTTTTTCAGCTGCTATGTTTTCGATTGAATATTTCCGATTATACAAATCCAACACTTCACGCATCAGAATTCTTTCCTTCGATGAAAGCCGAATGCCCGATTCCTTCATAATGATCTCTATATCAAGCTCCATGTTACGGATTGATTCCCGTATATCTCTTATCTCATTCATCGTTGATACATGAATTAAATCAAGCTCTTTCATCTTTTCCTTGGAGGCCTTGCGTCCTTTGATTCCCGATATAATGAGCAATAAGGCAGAGGCTGCAAACAAACCTCCCAATGTCCATTCCATCAAAATTGGGTCCCCTCTCCATTTTTAATTTATTCCAGCTACTAATTATACAACCACAGGCAAAATTTTTCGACCGTATCGGTGGAAATATGACCAAAGTCGGGTATATTTTGTAAATTTCTCCTGTTAAAGGGACACATTGAAAACCCCCGCTTAACATGCGAGGGTGCATCGAGGCTGATACCAGTTTATTATTTTTCTTCAGGTTCATCACTGCCGCGGTAGCGGTTGTATGGAAGCGGATTCCAAACGCGATATTCCAGTTCATCAGCACGCAATGCCGGAGGAATATCTGCAAGAATTTTTTTGGCAACTTCGAGCTCCCGCTGCGATTCATCTTTATCCTGATATAAAAATTCGTCGGAAGCTTTTTCCGGAGCCTGCTTTACTTTTTCTTCCAAGTCTTCAACAACCATTTCCTGCTGGTTGCGCAAAGCTTCACGGGCTTCTGTTACCCACTGTCTCTGCATGTCGCGATCTGCATCCCCGACATACGTATATTCTTCATAGATGTCCTGATAAATACGATCAGCATTCGAACGGACATCCATTGTTGCTGCCTCCAAATCATGTATGGTCAACTCCTCAGGTGTCAGCTTCTCGCGCCGGTATGTGCCGCCGAGCCTTGTTGCTTCCAGATAAAACGGAAACATGCTTTTAATCGTTTTGCCCACCGGCGCAATAGACTTCTGATTCTCATCCAGTCCTTTAGGCTGGATCCCCTGCATGGCAATCCTGCTTGATTCCGGGCGGACAATCTCCTTTGGCGGCATAATTCCATGACGGAGCATTTCCCGGATGCCCGTTCCGGAAATTTTCAGCCTGAAGCGCTCATCATGGGAACAGGTCTTCTCAGTCGCATGATTTGAACAGCGTGTGCAATAAAAGACTTCATGGTACAACTGGACATCAATGCCTAATTCATCTGGAGAAAACTCGTCGAATATCGAATGGCTTGCGTACTTATCGTAAAAATCGCCGACACCGGCATGGTCTCGTCCAATTAGTGCGTGGGTACAGCCGAAGTTTTTCATGATCAGAGCATGCAAGACGGTTTCCCGCGGCCCCGCAAAAATGTATGTGACCCTTAATGGCGCGAGGGATACACGTTCTTTTGGATAATAAGTATCCAAGACACTGCGGTAGGAGAGCATACGAAATTCATTTCTCGTATATTCCCGTTTGGCCATTTCGACAAGAGGCTGGACCAATAAACCATCGATCGTCTCCAGTGCGTTCTTGTGAATATACTCATGTCCCCTGTGAAGCGGATTCGCACCGGTAATGAAACCGCCTACTGAGCGGAATTTCTTTTCTTCATAAAAAATTCTCCAAGTATCATTGGGCTCCAAGCGAATTTTTTCGAATGGCCCCCAATCGACCCGGCGCAAAAGTGAAATGGGACCCCCTAACGCAACGTCCCCCATCCTTCGGAAGATCGAATCTACGCCCGGGTGATTCCGATCCGTAGTTCCAAAAAGCTGGGCAGCACGCTCTTCTTTGTTATATGCGAAAAGATCTTCAATTTTCAGGATGGCAACCGGCTCTTTGCTTTCATCGGCCAATGCAACTTCATCTCCGATGGAAAGGGATGCAACCACCTCTTTATTTCGGTTTCCGATTGGCGCAAAGCTGAGGGGAACCGGCCAGACCACCCCATTTTTCAACCGGCCTTCATACAGTACGGATTTATAGTCCTCCTCATTCATAAAACCCTCATTCGGTGACAGAACCCCCGTAGCGATCATTTCCAGTGTAATCACAGCTTCCAAATCAACCATAATGGTTGGCAGCTGCCTGGCCCTGAACAGTTCTTCTTCCCGTTCTTTCCCTTTTAATACCCTGTCAACCAGCTTTCCGCCATGGGGCTGCTGCGGATAGTTGGCAAATTTTCCGGCTTCCGGGATTACAACTTTTTGTTCCATGCTCCTCTTCCTCCCATTTCTTCTAACAGTTTTCTCCAATGAGTTTATCCCCAAATCGACTCCAATCTATTAACCTACGAAATTTTACTTCCTGTCATTATGTATATGGTTTTATTAAATTTTTTGTAAACGCTTTTACAAATTTGAATGGTTTTTTCGATAAAAAGAGAGTCGTACGGTCTTGTCGATCAGGGAAACAACATTGTTGTATAACAGATATGGATTTATTATATAATCACCACGTTTAAATTACAAGAAAATTAATAATAGAAAAGCACCTGCATGGTCTTAGTATGCAGCTTTTATAGCTTTAAGCTCCTTGTTTAATTTTTTAGCGGAAAGCAGCGCCATCTCATCCTGTAAAATATCTTCCGGTTTATTGCCTTCCCCGATAATATACCCTGCGAATGACATCCCGACAAATTGAAAGATCCACCGGAATTGGTCAATCATCGCCAGGCCTTTCATATGAGGTTCGTCTCCTCCAACAGCCAGCACATAGGCTTTCTTCCCGCTCATGTTCTTCTTGAAATCCGGAAACTTCGGATCCCTTAAAGTTTGCGACCAGCGATCAATGAAATTTTTCATCAAACCTGACATGCTGTACCAGTAAATCGGTGTTGAAAAAAGAATAATATCGCTTTGTTCAACCTGCTTAATGATCGTGTCATAATCATCATCCACTTCATCAAATCCATGCTCTGTATGACGGCCATCCACTATCGGTTTGACCGTAAAATCCCTTAAATAAATTTCTTTTGCATCCAATCCGGCAATGGCTTTTTTTGTCAAAAGTTCCGTATTGCTTGTTGTTCTGCTGCTTCCATACAACACGACTACTTTGGCCATAAAAACCCCTCCCTATTTCAATAATTTTGGAATGAAATCTGTATCAACGTTTCCGCCTGAAATAAGCGCAACAATCCGTTTGCTTCCAGGATTTCTTTTCATCGCTCCCGCAACAGAGACCGCTCCCGAAGGTTCAATCACCTGCTTCATCCTCGTTAATACATAGATAAAAGCCTTTTTGATTGATTCCTCGTCAACTAGTACGATATCATCCACATAACGTTGAACAACCGGGAAAGTCAGCTCGCCCGGAATGGAAGTTCTTAATCCGTCAGCTATCGTAATACTTCCTCCAATATTGAATCTTTTCCCTTGCTTAAATGATAAATAGGTATCGTTTGCGATGGCCGGCTCCACCCCGATGACCCGAATCCCCGGGTTCGACTCTTTAATGGCGGTGGCCACGCCTGATATCAGACCGCCTCCTCCTATGGGGACGTATACCTCATCAATATCATCAACCTGCTCCACAATTTCCAACCCGGCGGTTCCCTGCCCTGCCATAATAAAAGGGTCATCGTAAGGGGGAATAAATACAGCTTTTCCGTCTTCACTTATTTGTTTGGCTCTTTCAATTCGTTCTTCCGATGTCGTCCCGCAAACTTCGATATTTCCGTTATAAGCCTTAATGGCGTCCCTTTTGCATGCGGCAGCATCTTCAGGGACGACAATAGTAGAACAAATTTCCAGTTGATTGGCTATGTATGCCACGGCCTGGCCATGATTTCCGGATGAGGCGGCAATCACATGTTTGGTGTTTCTCTGAAATTCCTGTATGACTTTGTTAGAAGCGCCGCGGATTTTAAATGCGCCTGTTTTTTGCAGATGCTCACATTTGAAGAACAATTCATTGCCAAAGTCTTTGGAAATCGTTTCTGAAGTCATCACCGGAGTCTTTTTTACAATGCCGCCTATTCTTTCCCGGGCTTCCCGGATCAAGTTCAAATCAATCATACAGTGTGCTCCCTTTATTTTTTATTTTTCACAAAAACAGTGCCGAAAACTCTGTAATTGACAATCAATTTGGTGCCCCAATGCGCTGCGGCATATAAAATGATAAATAAGAGGACCAGGGGCTTGAAAACAATCCATAGAAAAATCCAAAGCAGAATGGCAGCCCACGGTTTAAGCTTTGAAAAGAGCTTTGACGGCAGCAGAAAAAAACGGTAAATTTTGTATTGTTTTTGCAAAACTTCAAGGTATTCGCTGCGTGTTTGCGGATTATCAGGATCCAGGCGAACAGCATTCTCCAAAAAATCGAGCGCTTTTTCATTATCTCCCCTTTGATCTGCTGCCCAGGCCAAATATAAAAAAATCAATGGATTTTCAGGATCCGCTTCCAATGAGTGCATTTCCGTTTCAATTGAAAGCTGCTTATTCCCCAGCAAGCTCTGAACATAGCTGTAATTGGCAAGATATAATGCATTATGCGGCTCTAAGCGCAACGCGTGCTCAAAGCTTTTCTCCGCCTTTTGAAACTTTCCCTGTTGATTGTAAATATTCCCGTCCAAAAAATAATAATAGCTGTTTTCGGGAAATAGGCTGATCGCTTCCCCGATCGTTTTCCTGGCAGCCTTCCAATTCTGCTGGGTATAGAAGGTTCCTGCCCTGACTTCCCACGCCAATGGATTTTCGGGATCTTTTTTCAGTGCTTCTTCGGTCCAGTGAAGAGCCTTCTTATATTCATCCATCTCCAAAAAGATTTTTCCCATCAATGCATAGCCGTCCGGATCATCCGGATACATTTGTATATACGTTTCTGCTTCTTTGATGGAATCTTGATATCGATTCCATTCAAGCAGCTGGGCCACCCTTTCAAACTGTGAGTATTGGAGACTTTCATTCAACGTAACTCACATCCTATCGAATTTTATTATCCTTGATATACTCCAGCACATGCTGATAATCTTTATTGACGTCACTGAATGTCGCATAGTTTTTTGCTGTGGAAAACCATTCAAGAGTTGTTGGCTTTCTTCCTTTTAGAGCTTGAGTGATATCATTGTCAGTCAGAGGCTGCAATTCACCCGTCTCCAAAGAACGTTGAAGTGCCGATTCAATCGAATCATTTACAAGCTGCTCTAGATCCGCACCGGAAAAATGCTGAGATTTGCCGGCATATTTTTTAAAATTCAGCTTAGCCTGCGGTTTATCTTTCACCTTCAATTTTAAGATCAGTTCCCGTTCCTGCTCACTCGGAGGCGGGATAAAAATCAATTGATTGAACCGTCCGGGTCTTCTTAAAGCCGGATCCAAATACCATGGGGTATTTGTTGCTCCGATGACGTAAACTCCATTGTTGTGGGAATTGAGCCCATCAAGCTCTATGAGCAATTGATTGACAAGCATCCTCTCATGGTGATGTCTCATATTTTGTCTGCTGCCTCCAAGTGCATCCAATTCATCGATGAATAGGACACAAGGCTTTTGCTCACGTGCTTTTTCAAAAAAGTCATGAAGGTTATGCTCACTTTGTCCAACATACATCGATAAAATTGCCTGTAATTCCATATGTAAAAAATTGGCGTTGATTTCCCCTGCTATGGCTTTTGCCAGAAAGGTTTTCCCGCAGCCTGGCGGTCCGTATAAAAGGAGGCTCCCGCCGGCCTCTTTGCCATAAGCTTTGAAGAATTCAGGATTTTGCAGCGGCAAAATAAAGTTCATCCGGATTTTCTTTTTAACGTCTTCCAATCCGCCGACATCGTCGAACGTTTCCTGCGGCTGCAGCGATTCAACGAGTGTGTTTTTATGTTTGTCAAATTGAATCACTTTAAGCTTATTCTTTTTTTCTTCATCATTGGACATTGAGCCCACCCCCTTAAAGGCTATCTATTCTTTGTATTTCCTCCGATACAAGAAAAGCCAAATCCTCATTCCCGAACATTGAAAGCACTCCGAGCAATGTGTCATTCGGTATGTCTCCGGCTTCTTCCTTTGGCACCGTCAATTCCATTGCCTCTTTCAAAGCTGCATTTTCCGGCTGTTCCGGATAAGCTTTTTTATACAATTGTTCTGGATCCAGGTCATGATTGATGCACCACTGCGCAAATACGAGTATCATCATTTTCTCATCTTTGCGGTAGCTCTCGATGATTTTCTTTTCCAACTCATTTGAACTCATGGTGTTGCTCCTTTATTGATATGTAAAAAGAGGAGCAGATAGTGATTTTATGCTCCTCCTCTAAAAATAATATTAGATTATTGTTCAATTCGATTCAATAAAATTTGTACATAACTTGTACAAACTTTTCTCACGTTCTTCTTAAATATTTATGAAAAAACCAAATGGCTGCGCACAGCCAGAAGCTGCTGGCAAGATATCCTGCAATGACATCACTTGGATAATGGACCCCTAAATAAATTCTGCTTATTCCAATCATAAAAATAAATAAAGCGCTGATAATGATTAAGACTGTACGTCCAACCTTGCCTGGAACATGGCTCCAAAGAAGATAAACAAGAACGCCGTAAAGCGAAACGGCATTCATTGAATGCCCGCTCGGAAAGCTGTAACCGCCTATTTCGATCAAGCGGTGTAAATTTGGCCGGACCCGTTGGAATAACAGTTTTAACATCTCATTTATTAACGGTGTTGCCAGCACCACTGCCCCGAATATGAGCATTTTCACCTTGCTTTTATAAACACCCAAAATGAGCAATACAAGCAAAAAAACTGCCATTATGGATGGAAATGATCCTATTTTAGTAAAAAACTTCATGACTACGGTGAGCCGCTGTGACTCGAACCCCTGAATAAAGTGAATAATTGTATGATCAAAGCCATATAATCTCTGATCCTTAACAAGGAGTGCCATGGTGCAGAAGCTTATAAACGACAGCACTGCAAAAAACAGAACATTCCTGAGCTGCTTTTCATTTAACATTGAAAACACCTTAATATCCTATCCATTGTGAATGGTGTGTCCCGTTTTCTTTAGATTAATCTTCAGGACTGCGGGAAAATTCCATGAGCAGTCCTTTAAGTTTTCATTTTTAGCTAAAAATATTCGATGTCATGATTCTCGCACCATTCAATTGCAATGTCTTTATAACATTGATCACGGAACTGATACCATTTGTCTTCCAAACCTAAATAATAAATTTTTTCCTTAAATCTTCTGAACGCACCCTTTCCCCTTATAGAGGAAAGCAGTTCGTTTCCAATGTCCTCATCTGGCAGAGAGTAACAAAAATTTTCCATCATACTATATTCATGGATATCAAATTGGGAAGGCAGTGGAACATAGTTTTCTTCATTCTCCAAAATATCTATAGCCGTTTTCATTTCCTCTTGCTGCCAATCCGGTAAATGATCATAAGGTTCATCGTCTTCAGCTTTTCGGAGTGCCGTATTATCAACCGCCACGATATCTCCTGTCTTCAGATTAATAAAGGTATTGCTTTCATCAGACTGCATTTCCATTCCATCAATAACATCACTTAATTTAACTTTTGCTTTTATTTTCTTGCACCCCGCTATCGATCTGTTCTTTTTTCCGCATTTTATTTAAATGTTACTTTTATTATAAAACGGAATCTTCATCAAAAACATTCCATTTTCGTTATTTTTTTGAGCAGTTTCAGAGAGGTCCGTTTCCATCTCCTTGTGGGTAATTCCAAACGGCACACCATTTTCTGTATAACCTGCTATGAAATAGAATGGCTCATCACTGTATATTTCCTCATATTCCTTCTGTTCTCTTTCTCGTTTTTCTTTCTTTTTAAGCTTTTGCGTTTTTCTGGCTTCCATGGCTTTTATTGCTTTTTGTCTTTCTTTCCCGGAAACCTTATAACCAAGCATTTCCATTTCGGTTAATGCGCATAACTCATCAACACAAAACCTTTTGCAATACCCTTTGATTAAGTTTTTGCCTTCATATTTTTCCAGTCATTTTGTATTTTTGACATGCTGCACCCGGCTTGTCCGTTTCATCCGTTTTCTTCGTGGTCCTTTGGCTTTTTTTCCATTATACATATAAATCGCCAATCTTTTAATCCAAAGATAAAATATAACTCTATCATACAATAGTTGAGCTATAATTAAATGACAGCAGTTTACAAATCAGAGGTGATTCGATGAAAGCAGCCCTCATTTCCGCCACGAAGAATTCTATCCAGCCTATTGAACAAGCCTTTGAAAAATATGCCCCTGAGATTGAATATGTCCATTTATTGGATTCAGATCTGTTAAACATGATGGAAAGAGACGGATTATTAACAAAAGAAATGATTGATCGATTCATAGACTTGTGCAGGCTGGCAGTCAAATCAAAAGTGGATGTCATCCAACTGACATGTTCTGCGTTCAACGATGCGGTTGACGTATTGCGGCCGGTTTTCCAAGTTCCGATTTTCCGTTCAGATCAGGCAATGCTCGATAAAGCACTGAAATATAAAAAGGTTGGCCTTATTTCGACCGTTAAGGAGACACCCATCGCTTTAAGCAATTATTTAAAGAGACAGAGCCCTGATATCGAAATACTTTCAAAGGTGGATGATGGGGCAATCCACCTCCTCTCAAAAGGGAAATTGGCAGAACATGATTCCCGGGTGCTGACTATGATCAATGAAATAAACGATCAGGTGGATGTCATAGTGCTTTCCCAATACAGCATGGAGCATATTGCAAGCCAAATCAATCTTGAGCTCCCGATATTAACCGCGGCAAAAGAAACTGTCCTGCATTTAAAGTCACTGTTATAGGAAAGCCGGGCATTTTTGTCGCCTGGCTTTAAAGTATCATTTAATTATATACAAAGTTTCCATCGAATCATCAGAAGGGCTCTGGAAATATGCGCCCATTTCGTGCAGTTGTTTGATTGAATCTACATGCCTTTTTGTAATTTTCTCACCCGGATTCAGAAGCGGGATGCCGGGAGGATAGGGCAGGACTGTTTCGCCGCACAAAGATCCGATGGCATCTTCCAGTTTTACTTTGTGGCGCGGCCTGTGAAAGGCATCTTGCAGGCTCATTTTCGGCTCATATACTCTCCCTTCCTCTTCAAACATAATAATGTCCTTTTTCTCATGAGGAATCACAGAAAGCTCCTGCAACTTTTGATCAATCGCTTTAACGGCCTCTACAACTTTATCAATATCTTCTTCTTTTTCATTTAAGGAAAATAAAAAGACGATATTGCGGGGATCGCCGATTTCTGCCACAGCCCCCTGGTCATAAAAAAGGTCGAGCAGGTGGTATCCGGATACAGATTCATCTTTGGGGGCGATGATCCATTTAAGCGGATCCCTGCGTTGGACCTCTGCGCTTCCTGCCCAAATCGATAGTGACTTAAGTTCTTTTGTCAGCTCTTCCCTTCTTCTTTCCAATCTTTGAACCGTATCTTTTAAATGGTCCCTTCCGCGTTCCACCAAATATCTTCTGGCAAGATCGAGTGAGCCAAGCAGCAAATACGACGGGCTTGTTGACTGGATCATTCCCAGCACCCTTGCCAACCGCTCCCGATCTACAATGTCTCCTTTAACATGAAGCATGGAAGACATATGCATGGATGTCAGCATCTTATGGGTGGATTGGACCACAAGATTTGCCCCCATTGAAAGGGCTGAAGGGGGAACTTCATCAGCTTGGCCGAAATGAGCGCCGTGTGCCTCGTCAACAATTAACGGAACTCCAGCCTGCCTGCAAACCTCCGCCAATCGGGAAATGTCCTGGCTCATTCCATAATAATTCGGGTTTGTCACCCATATCCCTTTTACATCGGGATTTTCAGCCAATGCTTCTTCAAAATGATGGAGATCCGGTACCATCGCCGCTTTTGTAACAGACTCAATGGCGGGAGCTATGTAAATCGGATGGGCGCCGGCAAGAAGCAGTCCGTTAAATACTGACTTATGCATATTCCTCTGAACGAGTATTTTGTCTCCAGGGCTGCAAATCGTCAGTGCAACTCCCAGATTTCCGATTGTACTTCCTCCAACGAGAAAGAATGTATAGTCAGCCCCAAAAGCATCGGCTGCTAAGTTCTGTGCTTCCAGGATTGAGTCGGTTGGCTGATGAAGGTCATCAATTCCTTTTATACAAGTCGCATCAATTTTTAATATATTGGAAAAATGATGCTGGGCATCTTTGTCAAAAACACGCCCGTCTTTGTGCCCCGGCACGTGCATGGAAGTGCGGTTTGTCTCTTCGTATAAACAAAGCGCCTCATAAAGCGGAGCTTTAGAGTGGTTCAATTTATTTAATTTCGGTACAGAAGTTTTTATCATATTCATACACGTTCCCCCATTCATTGTTAATACCTGTCATATGTATTCGCTTACATGGAGCATTTTAGCATATTTATAAAAATACTGAATGCATCTGCCGTTCGTAAGGCTTCCAATCTGCTCATGCTACCCTCCCTTTTTTCACTTGGGTTGCTCATTTTCTAAAAATTGACTTTGAATAACAGTAAAATAAAAATCCTCTTTTTAAGAGGAGTGCGCAATATTCATCAAAAGAATGTAAATCGATATTATTATAACTTTTCAATATAGTCAATTGGGGTTATTTCTAAAACTATTTATTTTTAAGAAATTTGTCGACTATATCAATAGGGTAATCTTTTGGGTAATTTTTATATAAATAGGTCGATAATCGTACAGGATCGCCGAAAAAATACCTTTCATACTGAATTTGTCTTGTTCCAAACGGGCTCATTGTCAGATCCCATGCCAAACGGAATAGCTTTACTCTATCCGGAGCGGATCTGCTTTCTCCCCTTAGATACTTTTCAAGATCTGCAGCAATATTACTGTCAAAGTCATTTTCGGTAGGCAATGTTACCATCCCGCTGGCTCCTATCAATTGGATAATCTCACAAAAACGGGGGTAAACTTTCGGGAATACATTTCCGGCAACCTGCAATGGAATCATACTTGGACGCATAATCCCAAATTCGTCCAACTCCGCATCATTTTCCGATTTCTCCAGCAAAGCTTTCATTGTCTCAAGCCCGACGATGATTTCTGAAAGTTTATCTTGGATATGCAGATATTCGTCCACATTGATCGTTTCGACCATTGATTGGGCGACACCGAGGATGAACTCTGTTTTTGCTATTTGTCTGGTAATCACTTGGTGATAGGCAAAAGAGTAAAAAGAACTGCGCAGCTTTAAATCCGTTGCAGCATCAACATTATCGTAGAAAAATACCTTTTCCCAAGGAACCAATACGTAATCAAATACAACGATTGAATCCATTTCTTCATATTGGGAACTGAGGGGGTGATTAAAAAAAGAATCCCCGCCAACAAATGATTCCCTGCAGATGAATTTAAGGCCTTTTGTATCGGAAGGAATGGAAAAGGCAAAGGCTTCATCTGGATCAAAGAAAAATCTGGGAGCGGTGTAAACCAATACCTCGTCAGTCATTCCTCCCTGCGTTGCCAGAAGACGTGCCCCTTTAATGACAAGCCCCTTTTTATTTTTTTCAATTACTTTGGCTGAAATGGGATCCTTTGAAAAACCTAAATTGAGCTGGGAACGATTGATTTGAGGAGTAATAAAAGTGTGGGTAAATGACAAATCTTTCTTCATGGCTCTTTCATATAATGACTGGATATTTTCAGGAAAGCAATTATTTCTTCCTTTTAACAAAGGGGCAGAAGCTGCATAGCTCATAATGGCAGTATTCATATAATCCGGGCTTCTTCCGATCATTCCGTGAGTGTGCCGGGCCCAGTGTTCGATCATTTTTCTCCTTCTTTTTAGATCCTGTTTAGTCTTTGGCTGCAAGTAGGACAATCCAACCGACTCTTTTTTCCCTTGAATGGAAAAAGTCATCTCATCTTTTATCTTAGGGTCGTTTTGCATATCATAAAGTGATGATATCGTCTGAATGACTCCCTTGAAAGCGGGGTGTTCAGAAATTTTCCCTTCAATCTTAATGCCATCAAACCAAATTTCCATGTCCAATCTGTTTAAACGGGCGATAAAATCTTTCCCGGCAATGGTTCCCATTTTCTCACTCCTTCTGTTGGCACCGTATCAATTAATCTGCGGTTGTTTTCATTTTATTGGATCTGGAATTCGTTTATTCTGTATTTTAAGGAGCAAAAAGCGAAATTTAGTCCCACGCAGATGTAGTTAGACGAAAAAGAGCCGCAATCTTTGATTGAAATCAAGATTGCGGCTTTAAATGCAGGGCTGTACCTATTTTAGCTTCATATCTCCAGGCCGATTTTCGCCGGTTCTTTCGGCTGTGCTGAAGTCACATTCCTTCAATGGAACAACCTTAGTTTTCTTAATAATTTTATACCCCAGCCATACAGCGATGAACAAAGGAAGCCCGATATAGGAGACTAGCGCGCCGTTCCAGTCTATCGAACCGCTTGTAAATGCACTGTAGTTTTGGCCAAGTATGACAAAGATACAAAGAGCAAGGGCAAACAGAGGTCCAAATGGGAACCATTTTGCCTTGTACGGAAGATCATCCAGACTTCTTCCTTGGGCAACGTACGCCCGGCGGAACCGATAATGGCTGAGCGAGATGCCTACCCACGCAATAAACCCTGACATCCCTGATGCATTCAAAAGCCAAATGTAGACGGCTCCGTCCCCAAAAAAGGAAGCAAGGAATGCAAGGCAGCCGACCAATGAGGTGGCAACCAACGCCCGGACAGGTACGCCTCTTTTATCAAGCCGACCAAAAAACTTTGGAGCTTTCCCTTCCCTTGCCAAATCCCATAACATCCGGGTAGAAGCATACAACCCGGAGCTTCCGGCAGACATCACGGAAGTTAAAATGATCGCATTCATGACAGAGGCGGCAAAAGCGACACCTGCCTGATCAAATACAAGCGTGAAAGGGCTTACGGTCACATCTTCGCTTGCCAAACTTTCTGTTGTATACGGAATGATCAAGCTGATGACTAAGATGGCGAAAATATAGAACAGAAGAATCCGCCAAAAAACCGACCGGACAGCTTTCGGAATGGATTTGGCAGGGTTGTCCGTTTCGCCGGCTGCCACTCCGAATAGCTCAGTTCCCTGGAAAGAGTATCCCGCTGCCATGAATATCCCCAAAATTGTCATGAATCCGCCATTGAAAGGCCCTTCGCCGACATGGAAGTTTTTAAATCCGATGAACTCTCCGCCCATGATCCCAAAAATCATTAGGACACCGACAATCAAGAAAACAATAACGGTTACAACTTTGATCATGGAAAACCAATATTCAGATTCTCCGAAGCCTTTGACAGAAAGATAGTTTAATAGAAAAATAATCCCTAAACAGAGGCCGCTCCAAAGGATGGAAGGACTGTCGGGAAACCAGAATTTCATGATTAAAGTAACCGCTGCCAATTCGGAAGCTATCGTAATGGCCCAGTTATACCAATAGTTCCAACCCAGGGCGAACCCTAATGCAGGATCGACAAAACGGGTTCCGTAGGTGCTGAACGAACCGGCTACAGGCATGAATGCGGACATTTCCGCAAGACTGACCATGACAAAATAAACCATAATCCCGATTGCTCCATAGGCAAGAAGTGCCCCGCCGGGCCCGGCAGTATGAATAGCTGTTCCGCTGGCGAGGAATAAACCGGTCCCAATTGTGCCGCCAAGAGCGATCATCGTTAGATGCCTTGACTTTAATTTCCTTTTTAATTCTTGTGGAGGCTGGCCTGCATCCACGTTGCCTGTTTCATTTTTTGCAATAAAAGATTGTTCGGCGGCATGATTTTGCATAAATACGAGTTCCTCCTTTTACGTGGTGTCTAATGGGTTTATCCTCCCATTATTTGTTGTTTGTTTGAAGGAGTAACTTTGACTTCCCTCATTCAAAACCCGTTTCGAAATTTTTTAAGAGAAACCAGCCGCTTCTCTAACCGCGGCTGGGATACCTCACTATTTTATCACATAAATTGTTTCCATAGTCTCATCTGACGGACTTTGGAAGTAAGCGCCCATTTCATGGAGCTGCCTGATTGTATCCACGTGGGTTTGCGTTATTTCTTCACCTGGTGTCAGAAGCGGAATTCCCGGAGGGTAAGGAAGAACTGTCTCCGCACAGTACGAACCTACTGCTTCTTCCAGCTTCATGCGATGGCGCGGCTTGTGAAATGCCGTCCCCAAGGATAATGCCGGCTTTTGCAGTGTCCCTTCTTCAGCGAAGAGAACGATCTCTTTTGTCTCCTGCTTAGTGAATTCCATCTGCTTTAATTTCTTGTCAATGGCTTTAATTGCATCCACCACTTTTTCGATATCCTCTCCCTTTTCATTCAGTGAAAACAAGAAGACGATATTGCGGGGGTCGCTTATTTCTGCGGTGCAGCCTTCTTCATAGAAAAAATCAAGCAATTGGTATCCTGTCACCGTTTCATCTTTGCACGAAATGATCCATTTTAATGGGTCCCTACTATGAACTTCGATGCTTCCTTCCCAAATGGCAAGTGTCTCTAATTCATCGGCAAGACGCATTCTTCTTTTTTCCAAACGATCCACCGTTTGTTTAAGTTCATCTCTTCCCTTTTCAACCAAATACCTTCTGGCAAGGTCCAATGATGCAAGTAATGGATAAGACGGACTGGTCGACTGGATCATGCCGAGTACTTGTGCCAAACGCTCGCGGTTGATCAGATCACCCTTTACGTGAAGCATAGATGCCATCGTCATCGCTGTCAGCATTTTATGGGTGGATTGAACAACGAGATCGGCGCCTTGGGAAAGTGCAGACGGAGGAACCGATTCAGACTGTCCGAAATGGGCTCCATGGGCTTCATCAACGATTAAAGGAATACCTGCTTGATGGCAGGTTTCAGCCAATTGCGAAACATTTTGGCTCATGCCGTAGTAGTTTGGATTCGTAATCCAGACGGCTTTTGCATCCGGATGCTGTTTCAAAGCCTCTTCAATATAAAAGATATCCGAAACCATGGCTGCTTTTGTCGTGGATTCAATCGCCGGCGCAATGTAAACCGGGTGAGCGCCTGCCAGAAGCAAACCATGGAATACCGATTTGTGCATATTGCGCTGAACAAGGATCTTGTCTCCAGGCCCGCATAATGTAAGGGCCGCTCCAATATTTCCAATCGTGCTGCCTCCAACTAGGAAAAAAGTATGGTCAGAACCGAATGCCTCTGCTGCGAGAGCCTGCGCCTCGGCAATGAAATCTGTCGGATGATGCAGATCGTCTATTCCTACAGATTCGGTAGCATCTATTTTTAATACATCATAGAAATGATCATAACCTTTTTGGTCGAAAACCCTTCCATCTTTGTGGCCAGGAACGTGCATGGACGTTCTTTTGCTTTCTTCATATTGGCAAAGTGCCTCATAAAGCGGGGCTTTGGAATGGTTTGATTTTTTGTTCATCAATTTTTCAACTTGCGAAATGTCTATACTCATAACAGCTTCTCCTCCAATCTTTTCTATCTGTTTTAGTTAAGAGAATCCATGTTAAAAAGAAGAAAATTGACACCGTTTGCAAATGATGCCATTTAAAGGTTTCGCTTCTTTCGTGGAGCTCAGTTAAATATATTGCAATTTTTGTGCCAGCGCAATATCTTTTTAAATGAAATACTTGGAAACCCGTTCATATCATAGGTTTATCATTAAAAAGCAGACTTTTATGACAGAGAACTATCTTCCTGCAAAATATAAAACCGCCGAATATTCGGCGGTTCATTTGTCGTCATTTATTTTTGTCAGCTTATATTGCAGTGTTTGACGGGGAATATTCAATAATTTTGCAGCTTGCTGTATATTCCCGCCGGTTTTTCTTAACGCTTCTGTGATCAAATTTTTTTCCGTCTCCATCAAAGCTTCCCTCAGCGGAATAAGTTGAGTGCTGTTCATTACGTTATAGGATGAACCGTCAAAAGCTGCGATATGCTGCGGAATATGTTCTTTGGTGATTGTATGTCCATCCATGATGTTCATGGCAGATTCGATGGCATGCTCCAGCTCGCGGACATTGCCCGGCCAGGCATAGGCATGAAACAAATCCAACACATCTTCATTGATTTGTGTAACCAGCTTGCCGAATTGAAAATTATATTTACGTACAAAATGTTCCGCCAGCAATGCAATATCACCTTTTCTTTCCCGAAGAGGCGGAATGTTCAAATTGACCACATTTAAGCGGTAATACAGGTCTGGGCGCAATGTTTTTTCCTCTATGCATTTTTCTGCCGGTTCATTCATGGCGGCAATGATCCGGACATTCACGGGATTCTCTTTCGTACCTCCCACCCTGCGTATGAGTCCGTTTTCAAGCACCCTTAACAGTTTTGCCTGAATATCGAGCGGCATGGAATTGATTTCATCAAGGAACAATGTTCCCCCATTTGCAATTTCAAACAATCCGGGACGGTCTGTGGCACCCGTATAGCTGCCTTTTGACGTTCCGAACAGGATCCCTTCCAAAAGTGATGACGGGATCGCCGCACAATTTTGCGCAATGAATGGAGCGGATTTGCGGGGCGATGCATTATGGATTGCCTGAACGAACAATTCCTTTCCGGTTCCCGTTTCTCCATATATTAATATGGGTGATGATGTTTGGGCGACTTTGGCCGCTTTTTCTTTTAGTTGTTTGAAAGAAAGATCATTTGTGATAATGTCCATTAACTGATACTTGGCTCCTGACTCGCCTTTTGCAGATTGCGGCTTGCCGCCGGCGGGTTCCACCTTAGCCTGCAGATCAAGCAGCTTTTCTGACAACTGCTTGATTCTTGTCACGTCTTTGGCAATTTCAACAGCTCCGACTATTTCCCCATCTACGATGATGGGAAGTGTAGTATTGACCGTATCAATCAACATTCCACGTATATTATAGTATGATTGATGCTCGTTATGGATGGGTTTTCCTGTATGGATGACTTTTAATAATGTACTGGTTTCGACTGTCAAGGAAGGAAATACATCGAGCACATGTTTTCCGAGCACCTCTTCCCCTTCCACACCATCAAGCTTCGCTGCCACATGGTTATAAAAAATAGTTACACCGTGTGCATCGACCGCATGGATCCCTTCATCAATCGTACTTAAAATTGCATGGAGAATTTCCTTATCTTTCGTGTCTGTCAAATTCAATAGCACGGAAATCGGCTCCTTTACCGTAGGCCTATTACTCTAAAAGATGTGCCGGATTTTTGTCGAATAGGTGCCGGATATTCGGCACCCTATTATTATATGATATTTTAAAATGGAAATCACCCACTTAAAGGTTCAATTGCCCGCAATCCACCATATCTATCCGAGACGATTCAAATATTCACGCACTCCTTGGATCAGATCGGGTGCGGCAACCCCATAACGGGAATATTTTTTCGCCATTTCTTCTCCAGCTCTCGCATGTAAATAGCTTGCTGCCGTCATTGCGTCCAAAGGCCGGGCTCCCTGGGCGGCGAATGATGCGATCAACCCCGTCAGGACATCCCCGCTGCCTCCTTTGCCGAGGGCATCATGGCCGGCAGGATTAATAAAGATTTCTCCTTGCGGAGACGCGATGATGGAGCGATGGCCTTTTAACAATAAATGAATCCCATATTTTTTTGCAAACTCTTGGGCATGTTCAATTCGGTCCGACTCCACATCCCTGACATCCGTGCTCAATAAACCTGCCATCTCTCCCGGATGGGGTGTAAAAATGATATCCCCTTTATACTTTTTTAGTAATTCCAAATGGTTCCGGGACAAATACAGAGCATCCGCATCGACTACGACCGTTTGGCCCGAAAGGGATTGAAATAAGGTTTCCATCCATTTTTCCCCTTTCGGAAATCTGCTCATCCCCGGACCGACAGCGACCACATCAAACTCATTAAACCTCGAGGCAATCTCATGAACTGAGTGGTCTGAAAAATGGCCATTTGTTTCGGAAAGAGGGGAAAATAAGGCTGCTGGCACTTGTGCTGCGGCCATCGGATAAATATTATCTGGAACGGCCAGCGTAACAAGCCCAGCCCCGGAAAACAGTGCGCTTTTTGCCGTAAACAGCGGGGCACCGACATATTGGCGTGATCCTCCCAGTACGAGAACATGTCCAAACGTTCCCTTATGCCCGTCGATGGGCCTTTTCGGCACCAAATCTTTTACAAGCGCTTCCGTCATTACTGTTGGCATGTTCAAGCCGATGTTTTTGACGATGGAAAGCGGAACAGAAATATCGACTGCCTTCCATCTTCCAACATATTTGGGGCCGTCCTGTAAGAAAAACCCCTTTTTTGGGTAAATAAAAGTGATTGTTTTATCGGCCTTGATTGCAAGATCGTCCACTTTGCCGCTGTCACTGTTTAAACCTGAGGGAATGTCTACCGAAATAATCATTTTATCTTTGCCGATTTCGTTTATCATTGAAATGATTTCATCAAAGGGCTCCCTGACCGGTCCATTTGCCCCCGTCCCCAAGATGGCGTCAACAATAACATCTGCCTGTTCCAGTATTCTGGGAAGATCCCTTTTTGGGTTTTGACGAATGTACCGTATGGGAAGGCCGCGGTTAAGGTAAACATTGAAATGAATCTTGGCATCTCCTTTTATGCGCTCCGGGTCAGCTGCGAGGCAAAGGAGACAATCAAATCCTTCATCATGAAGGCGCCTGGCGATGACAAATCCATCGCCTCCGTTATTCCCGGAACCGGCCACTACAATTATTTTAGGTTTTTCAGAAGTTAGATGACCTGTTATCTCATGCACCACTTTGGCGCCGGCATTTTCCATCAGTACAACACCGGGAAGGCCAATTGTCTCTATTGTATATTGGTCCATTTGCTGCATATCTTTCCGGTCGGCTGCAAACATAGGCATTCCCCCGTAACGTAATGGATTATCATTAATTTAACAATCTTGGGGATGAAATTCCAGAATAAACGCATGATCCTCTATGGGAGAAGTATTTTAGGATGCAGAGTGCTTCAATATTCAACCATAAAAAAAGGAATGATCCTGTGATCATCCGCTCTTTTCAAATGTTAAACTGCCGATTTTCTTTTTTTGATCTGCTTGCTTCTTAATTGCCCGCACGCCGCATCTATATCGGTTCCCAGCTCCATTCTGACACCGCAATGGATCCCTTTTTTCTTTAACGTATCAAAGAATGTACGAATGGCCTCCGGTTCACTTCGCTGATACTGTCCGTGCTCATCGACCGGGTTGTACGGTATCAGGTTTACGTACGTAAGATGCCTTCTCTTTTCAAGGAGTCTGGCCAACTCCAAGGCTTCTTTCTGATGGTCGTTGACGTCTTTTAATAAGATATACTCTATCGTAACCCGTCGATTCGTTTTATCCAAATAATAATCAAGTGCCTCCATCAGCTTGGCTATCGGAAAAGCCCTGTTGATTTTCATAATCTGCGTACGCAGTTCATCGTTAGGAGCATGCAGTGATAAGGCAAGATTGACTTGCAAATTTTCATCTGCGAAGTCATAAATTTTATGGGCAAGGCCGCTTGTTGATACTGTAATATGCCTTGCGCCGATTGCCAATCCTTTCGGATCGTTGACGACTCTTAGGAAATTCATCAAGTTTGTGTAATTGTCAAACGGTTCTCCGATTCCCATGACTACAATATGGCTCACCCGTTCGTCTTGGCCGCGCCCATCCAGAAATTTTTGCACCTGCATAATTTGGCCGACAATTTCTCCGCTGTTTAAGTCGCGGTTCTTCTTCAACAATCCGCTGGCACAGAAGCTGCAGCCGATATTGCAGCCGACCTGCGTTGTCACACATACAGATAGTCCGTAATGGAAGCTCATTAAGACGGTCTCAATGAGGTTGCCGTCTTCCAGCTCAAATAAAAATTTGATGGTCCCATCCTCGGATTCCTGTTTTACCGCCTGCTTCAGTGTTTGAATGGCGAAATGTTCATCCAATAATTCCAGACAGTCTTTATTGACATTTTTCATCTCTGAAAAACTGTCTACCCTCTTTGTATATAACCAGTCCCAGACTTGCTGTGCACGGAATTTTTTCTGTCCGTGCTCTACAAGCCAGTCTGTCAATTGGTCTATCGTTAAGCCATAAATTGATTTCTTCAATTGAAAACCCTCATTTCAAATAGATCCATGCTGTTATTATAATACTAGCATAGAAACAAGGAAACAACCTATTTTTGGGGTCTGACTCCAAACGGGGTTAGTTAAAAAAATAGAGGAAGCATCCAGCCACTATTAGATTAGGCAGTCCAATGAAAAACAATCTCGCACTGACAATCGTTCTTTCATGCCTTTCCGCCATTGATTCAGAAGCAAAGTTGGCCCTTGCCCGGTCACCGCTCACCATCGTTCCCAGTGAAATCATGCTTAGGACAAGGAAAAGCAGCCCAATCCCTCCAGTAACTTTGACAGCCGTATCTATCCCCCATAGTGCCAAACTGAACAAAGCCGAAACCGCGGACAAGAGAATCCCCATCAAGAAATATTTCAATGCCTCTCCCCCTTTTATTTTATATACGCCTGCAGAACAGCTTTGTTTCAACTATAATAAAATTGACATGCCAAAAACTAATACTGGTGGTGAAAGCTTTGAAAAATAGAGGTAAAAAATGCCCTATATGCGGTA
>NZ_VEKZ01000060.1:0-24247 GCF_007681465.1 Siminovitchia fortis | reverse complement strand
CTTTCCTACGATAAGTCAACATCGGCTCGTTCCTCGCCGTGTTTCCTTTATCTCGTCGGAGGCGCTCCAGTCTGTACGTCGATGGGCAAGGCGCTTGCGCTTTTCTTATGAAAGGAGCCGGGGCTTAAATAAAGGGACATTAATTCTTCGACCCTGTTTCGCAGCCGGGGATTGAAGTAATTATGGTGTTCTTCGTATCCCTTATACAGGAACAAGTACATCGTAAAAATTTCGTCCGATTTCAACCGTTCCACCCGAATGTTATTTTTGTGCAAATACCGTTTTACTTCCGCCAGCTCTTTCTGCACTTCCCGTATGGTGCTTTCAATCAAATGCTGATAGGGCTTTGGCAGTTTGAACGGGCTTTTTTCAACAACGGACAAATCACGCTGTAAAACTGTCAGCAGCATGGGCAAATAGATCGCTTGTTCAATGATATCCCGTTCATTCTCCGGAATTCTTGTCATTGAGCAGTCTCCTTTTACGAACATGTGTTCTTAATTTATTTTACTAAGGGATGAAAAAAATAGCAAGCTGAAAATTTTTCCTGCTACAAGATGTCGGATAGAACAAGCAGGCTCAGCTATGATATAATTTATAAGAAATTAAGCTGCTGGCCCATTTACCTGCTTGGAATAGAGGAATGTTCATGGATTTGTTCTCATTCGAAGACTGGATCACGATAGAAAATATAATTGAACTGATTGAAAAATACCGCTCATTCGGCCCGCTTCCAGGAGTTTTGCTTCCTTTTTTGGAGGCTTTTCTCCCTTTTCTGCCGCTTTTCCTATTTGTTATGGCAAATGCCAATGCCTTTGGACTGGGATGGGGCTTTCTTTTTTCCTGGATCGGGGCTTCGGGAGGAGCCTACGTTGTATTCCTCCTTATTAGAAGGTTTGGCGAAGCAAGAATTTTTGGGCCTCTCCGCCGAAACACCAAGGTGCAGAGCCTGACGGCATGGGTGGAAAGACGCGGATTCGGCCCGCTGTTTCTTTTGCTTTGCTTCCCGTTTACTCCATCGGCGGTCGTCAATATTGTGGCGGGGCTTTCAGGGATCGGAATTTATCAATACATGCTGGCCGTATTGACAGGAAAAGCAGTGATGATCTTCATCATGAGTTTCATCGGCTACGATGTCATCTCATTGATCAGGCAGCCGATTAGGACGGGGATTGCTCTCGGGGTCATCGCGATTTTGTGGTATATCGGGAAGCGGATTGAAGTAAAGCTGAAACAAAAGAAATATGAACGGGGATAGTTATACATACATATATGCCAAAAACGCATAAATGGAAGCTGCTGCAGGATATAGCGGCTTTTTTTCGTCTTGCCGACAGGGAATATATGTTCGTTTTTTGCATTCCGTATATGGTATAATCCATATAAGAAAAATTAAAACGATGTTTTTTCAATAAAAGAGGGGTTGAAAGCATGTCACTACGCTTTGTCATTGGCCGTACAGGAACGGGAAAAACAACTCTAATCCAGGATGAAATCAGAAAAAAGCTGGAAGAGCAGCCTGATGGCCCTCCGATCCTGTATATCGTCCCGGAGCAAATGACTTTTTTATCTGAATATGAATTGGTCCAATCAAAAGGCCTTGCGGGAATGATCCGTGCACAGGTATACAGCTTTACCCGGCTTGCATGGCGCATTTTTCAGGAAACCGGCGGAGCAAGCCGAAACCATGTGACCAGCACCGGGCTGAATATGCTCATAAAAAAAATAATCGAAGAACATAAAAATGAGTTGAAGCTGTTCAAGCAGGCGTCCGATAAAACAGGATTCATTCAGGAAGTTGAACAGATATTTACGGAGTTCAAACATTACTGCGTCAAGCCGGAAGATCTCGCCCAAAAGAGGGAAGAAGTGGGCTTTTTCCAATCCCAAAAAGCGCTTGCCGACAAGATGCATGACCTTGAATTGATCTACAGGCATTATGAAGATGCCCTATCGGGAAAATATCTGGATTCAAACGATTACCTGCGCCTGCTGGCTGAGTCGATTGATAAATCCCGTTTTCTGAAAAATGCCGAAGTGTATATAGACGGATTTCATAGTTTCACACCCCAGGAATATTTGGTTATCGAACGCCTTTTGACTGTTTGCAGCCGTGTATCTGTGTCCCTTATGCTCGACCGTCCATTCAAAAGTGAAACGCCTGATGAACTATATTTATTCAGGATGACGGGAGAAACATATGAAAATTTATATGAACTGGCATCCCAGGGGGGGATAGCAGTCGAAGATGATGTGATCCTCAGGGAAACTTTTAAATTTAAAGATGACAGCCTGAAATTCCTGGAATCGCGGCATGCCGGCAGGCCGGCGGGCCGGTATTCCGGCAGGCCTGCCGTCAGGCTGATGCAGTCCGTCAACAGGCGTGCGGAAATCGAAGGGATTGCAAGGGAAATACGGCGCCTCGTCATGGAGGAAGGCTACCGGTACAAGGATATCGCGGTGTTGATGCGAAACGGGAACCAATACCAGGGTGAAATGGAAACGATTTTTTACGATTATGATATTCCTTACTTCATCGACCAAAAGCGCTCCATGCTTAACCATCCGCTTGTTGAACTTATTCGATCTGTACTGGAAGTGATCAGCAGCAATTGGAGATATGAGCACGTGTTCCGCGCCATAAAAACCGACCTGCTTTTTCCGCCGGAAGGTGATTTGAACAGTCTTCGGGAGCAGATGGACAGGCTTGAAAACTATGTCCTGGCTTATGGGATCAAAGGAAATGGCTGGACGAAAAAAGACAGATGGACATACCGCCGCTTCCGCGGGTTGGAATTGGACAGCATGGTGCAGACGGATGAAGAAAAGGAAATCGAAAAGGAGCTTGCCGTCTCAAGGGATATTGTCGCCCTGCCCATCCTCAGGCTTGCAAGGCGCCTGAAAAAAGCTGAAACGGGACGGGAACTGTGCGAAGCCGTCTATTTCTTTTTGGAGGAGCTTGAAATTCCCCGGAAACTGGAACTGCTCAGTGAAGATGCAGAAGAAAAAGGACAGCTTGTTGCATCAAGAGAACATGACCAGGCTTGGAATGGGGTAATGGAGCTGCTCGACCAGTTTGTGGAAATACTCGGGGATACAAAAATGAAGCTGGAAGAATTCATCCCTGTAATCAATGCCGGCCTGGAAGAGATGAAGTTCTCCCTCATTCCGCCGGCCATTGATCAAGTTTTTGTGGCAAACCTTGAGCAGTCCCGCCTTTCACATGTCAAGGTTTCATTCGTCGCCGGACTGAATGATGGCGTCCTTCCCGCCAAGTTCAGCGAAGGAGGGGTATTTTCGGATGAAGACCGGGCATCCCTGATGGATGCCGGCATGAATATCGCCCCTGACAGCAGAAGAAGACTTCTCAATGAGGAGTTCGTCGCCTACAGGGCATTTACTTCGGCGGAGGAGCAATTGCTGCTTTCCTGGTCTCTGGCGGATGATGAAGGAAAAGCCCTCCAGCCATCACCGTATATTGATAGAATAAAAGGAATGTTTCCTGAGATAGTTGAAACAACTGCCGTGAATGATCCGGCAGAGTTAAGCGGCGATGATCAATTTGAATATATCTCCCACCCTGATTCGGCAGCGGCCTATTTGACGGGTCAATTGAACCTGAAGAAAAGAAATTATCCCGTTGAGCCGTTTTGGTGGGATGTCTACAACTTTTACATGTCCGACCCGCTTTGGAAAAGAAAGGCTGACAGGATCCTGTCGAGCCTGTTCTTTAAGAATGGGACGAAAAAGCTCTCCGAAGATACAAGCAAAGACCTGTATGGGGAAAGCATTACCGCAAGTGTATCGAGAATGGAGCTTTTTAACAGCTGCCCTTTCTCCCACTTTGCATTGCACGGCTTAAAGCTCCGCGACCGTGAAGTTTTCAGGCTTGAAGCGCCGCATATCGGTGACTTATTCCATGCCGCCTTGAAGTGGATTTCAGACCAGGTGAACAAAAACAACTTGAAGTGGGCAGACCTGACGAAAAAGCAATGTGAACAACTGGCCATGGAAGCCGTTGCGTTTTTGGCGCCCAAACTTCAAAATCACATTCTGTTAAGCTCCAACCGATATAACTATATTAAAAGAAAGCTTGAACAGGTGATTGGAAGGGCATCTTATGCAATGAGCGGGCATGCGAAGGAAAGCGGCTTTTCACCTGTCGGATTAGAGCTGGCCTTTGGTCCGAAACAGCAGCTACCGCCTCTGGCCTTCACATTGAAAAATGGAATGAAGATGGAACTGCAGGGCCGGATTGACCGGGTGGATAAAGCGGAGAATGACAATGGGATTTATTTGCGGGTCATTGACTATAAATCCAGTGCAAGAGAAGTGGATCTAAGTGAAATCTATTACGGGCTTTCATTGCAGATGCTGACGTATTTGGACATTATCATCACTTATTCAAAGCAATTGATCGGAAAAGAAGCATTTCCAGCGGGCGTATTTTATTTCCATCTGCATAACCCGATGATCCAGACTGATAAAATCATGACATTATCTGAAATAGAGGAAGAAATATTCAAGAAGTTCAGGATGAAAGGACTTGTTCTCGAAGATCCGGAGCTCGTCCGCCTGATGGATTTTTCCTTGGAGACAGGCGAATCCAATATCATTTCGGCGGGGATAAAAAAAGACGGTACGCTCAGTGCGAGATCGAAATCCGCAACGAAGGAAGAGCTTGGATTGTTGAGGCGCCATGTGCGCTCCCTTTATCAGCAGTCGGGGAATGGAATCATATCGGGGAAAGTGGACATAGACCCATATCGGATGAAGGATAAAACGCCGTGTAAATTTTGTCTGTACAAACCGGTGTGCCAGTTTGACCCGGCTCTGCCGGAAAATGAATTCCGGCTGATCCAGCCGGAGAAGCGGGAAACTGTCATCACACGTATCCGGGAAGAAGGTGAAGAACTTGAAAACTGATATACCAATTAAGCCTGAAAATAAGACATGGACGGACGAGCAGTGGAAAGCCATTTTTGCAAAAGACCAGGATGTATTGGTGGCAGCGGCAGCCGGTTCCGGAAAAACCGCAGTGCTTGTCGAGCGGATCATCCAAAAAATAATTGCAGAGACCGATCCGCTTGATGTCGATCAGCTGCTCGTGGTTACTTTTACGAATGCCGCAGCAGCAGAGATGAGAGCAAGAATAGGGGACGCGCTGACCCAGGCAATCAATGAGCGGCCGGAATCCGGCCATTTAAGGAAGCAGCTCGGCCTCCTGAACAGAGCATCCATTTCAACGCTCCATTCCTTTTGCCTCGATGCAGTAAGAAAGCATTATTACATGATTGATATCGATCCTCGCTTCCGGGTGGCTGACGATAATGAAATCGGCCTCCTTCGGGATGAAGTCCTGGATGATCTGTTTGAAGAAGAATACGGAAAAGAGAAGAATGATCAGTTTTTCAGGCTGGTCGACACTTTTACAGGGGACCGGAGTGATGAAGAGCTTCAGGAACTCGTACTTAAATTATACGATTTCTCCAGGTCTCACCCGTATCCGGACCATTGGTTGGACGCTCTTGTTGACATGTATGATATTCCGGAAGGTACCGGCATCCAGGAGCTTCCATTTACGCAGATATTGTTGTCTGATATCGAGCTGCAGCTTACAGGCGCAAGACAATTGCTTGAAGAGGCTTATGAAATGACCCAAATGCCGGGAGGCCCGGCTCCAAGAGCTGCCAACTATCTGGAGGATTTGGAAGTAGTAAGCCGTATGCAAAAAGCAGCAAAAGAAAGCTGGGCAAGTCTCCACAGCGAGATGAACAACTGGAAGTTTACCAGAGCGAAAAGCTGCCGCGGAGACGAATATGACCAAGAACTTCTGAAAGATGCCGATGCGCTTCGCAAAAAAGCAAAGGGTATTTTGGAAAAGACGGCCAAGGATATTTTTTCAAGAGAAGCGGAAAGCTTTTTGCGTGACATGCGCCGAATGCATCCGATATACCAGGCCCTGGTCCATTTGGTAAAGTCATTTGCCGACCGCTTCGCTCTTGAAAAGAAAGAGAGAGGCATTGTTGATTTTGCTGACCTTGAGCATTTTGCCCTGCATATTTTAGTGGACGGCGATCTTTCGGATAATGAAGTCCGACCTTCAGAAATTGCCCTTGGATACCGGAATCAGTTCAAAGAAGTGCTTGTAGACGAATATCAGGATGTAAACATGGTTCAGGAAACGATTCTTCAGCTTATTTCGGCCGACGGTGAATCCGACGGGAATTTATTTATGGTCGGGGATGTGAAGCAGTCGATTTACCGATTCCGGTTGGCCGAGCCGAATCTGTTTTTAGAGAAATACACCAGGTTTACCCCTGATGGAGAAAATAACGGCCTTCGGATTGACCTGTCCAGAAACTTCCGGAGCCGGGCAGAAATATTGGACGGCACGAACTTTTTATTCAGGCAGATCATGGGAATAAATGTCGGGGAAATTGATTACAACAAAGATGCCGAGCTTGTTCCCGGTGCACGTTATCCTTCAGATGACGTTTACCCGATAGAGGTGGCAATTATCGATCAATCGGAAGAGCCCGATTCAGAAAATAGTCTCCAAGAGGGAGGATTCGATGAAGAGGAAATCGAGCAGTCCCGCTTGGAAGCCAGATTTTTGGCCAAGAAAATCAGGGAGATCATCGATGAAGAAAGGCCCGTATATGATCCGAAAACCGGGCTGCATCGTCCGGCACAGTATAAAGATATCGTCATACTGATGAGATCCCTCACCTGGGCTCAGGATATCATGGATGAATTCAAACACGAAGGAATTTCTGTATATGCGAATCTTTCGTCCGGTTATTTTGAAGCGACAGAGGTAACGGTGATGTTATCGCTTCTGAAAGTCGTCGACAACCCGGATCAGGATATACCGTTGGCGGCGGTCCTGCGTTCTCCTATTGTCGGCCTTGACGAAGAAAGCTTGGCCCGAATCAGGGTGAACTTCAGGAAGGGCAGCTTTTATGAAGCTGTAAAAAAATTCATTAAAAATCCGGGTGACGCAGCCGACGAGAGGATAAGAACAAAGCTTATTTCATTCATTGAAAACCTTCACGGCTGGAGGAGTATGGCGAGAAGCGGGGCGCTTTCCAGCTTGATTTGGCAGTTGTATCGGGATACGAACTTTTATGAATTTGCGGGCGGGCTTCCCGGCGGAAAGCAAAGACAAGCCAATCTGAGGGCACTTTATGACCGGGCTTCCCAATATGAGGAAACGTCCTACAGAGGTTTGTTCCGCTTCCTGCGCTTCGTTGAAAGGATGCAGGACCGCGGTAAGGATTTAGGGGCAGCCCGTGCACTGGGAGAGCAGGAGGATGTTGTTCGGCTGATGACGATCCATTCCAGCAAAGGATTGGAATTTCCGATTGTATTTGCTGCCGGTTTAGGCCGCCAATTCAATATGAAGGACATCAACAGCCCATTTTTGTTCGATAAGGACTTCGGCTTTGCCAGCAAGTATATTGATTCGGACAAGCGGATCTCTTATCCATCCCTGCCCCAACTGGCATTGAAAAGAAAAAAGAGGATGGAACTTGCTGCAGAGGAAATGCGAGTTTTATATGTAGCCCTCACGCGTGCAAAGGAAAAGCTGTATCTCGTTGGAATCGTTAAAAACCTGGAAAAAGAGATTAAAAAGTGGTCCAAAGGAAGTCTTGGGGGAGAATGGCTCCTGAAGGATTTTGACCGGGCATCCGCCACGGCATTCATGGATTGGATCGGACCTGCGATCATCAGGCACAAAGACTGCAACATTGCCCGCTCCCCGGCTGTTAATGGGGATGTCAGCGGTCATCCTTCAAGGTGGAAAGTGGATATATTGCCTGCTTCCATCCTGCAGCCGACAGAAGAGGCAAAAGAGCCTGACGTCTGGCTTGAGACAGTGAAGGAAGGGCTGCCCAGCAGCATCCAATCATCTTTGAAGGATAAGGTGTTTTCAAGGCTCAGTTGGAGTTATCCTCATTTGATTGCTTCGAAGAGGATGTCCAAACAAACGGTTTCGGAGCTGAAGAGAATGGCGGAAATAAAAGATGAGGCCAGCGCTGCAACGTTGATGGGTGGAAGCCCTCGGACGAGTGCCCCGATTTTTAATAAGCCGAAGTTTCTTGAAAAGCAATCCATATCGTCGGCTGAACGCGGAACAGTCATGCATGCGGTCATGCAGCATATCCCACTTAATGAAGTTCCGACACTGATGTCTGTTGAACATCTGCTGGACGACTTGATTCAAAAGGAAATTCTTACGCTTGAACAGGCGGATTCCGTTTCAGGGGAGCAAATTGTACAGTTTTTTCAAAGTGATCTGGGCAGGCGGCTTCTGCAAGCGCCCGAAACTAAACGGGAAGTGCCTTTCACCATGGGTATCCAGGCAAAAGAAGTCTACTCCGATTGGGATGGTGAAGACGAATCTGTCATTGTCCAGGGAATGATTGACTGCATAGTGCTGGAAGAGGATGGAGCCGTATTGCTCGATTACAAAACGGATGCTATCAGCGGCCGTTTTCCGGGAGGCTTCGATCAGGCTAAGAGGGTGCTTGAAAAAAGGTATCAGATGCAAATTCATTTATATGGACAGGCTATCGAACAAATCTGGAAGAAGAAAGTGAAGGAGAAGTATCTATATTTCTTTGATGGCGGCCACATTTTAAAAATATAATAAAAGAGTGCCAAGTTGGGGGCGAATCAGCCCCTCCTTGGTACTCTTTTTTGTCCGCTTTAGTGCGTTAATGCAGCGGGGGCCTGGCCCCTGGCTTAGTTATTGCCGACAGTCGGCTGGTCAACCAGGTTTGTATCAAGTGTATTAGTTCCACTGATTCCATTATTCGTGACGATAAAACCGCCGGTGCTGGAAGAACCGGAACCTTCAAACGTTTTTGAGGCGCTTTTTGGAGAAATGACAGCTGTGTCTCCAAAATGAACAACGCCTCCCCCGACATTAAAAATTTGGATTGGTCCAACGATTGCAGGCATTTGTCATCTCCCTATCTTTTTTTAATGCTATCCTTTTGGATCCCAGGGGAAATCTGCCGAATATGAAGAACCCTTGCTTCAGTATTGATATGATTTGTAGTGCCTATTTGCACGATGGCAGATGAAGAAATCGTAATAATATGGACATTGCCGACTTTGATATCCGGACACTCGTTATACTTTGTAATAGACGGCGGCGGAACGGGAAGAGAAGGGATTGGGATAGGCTTGTTGAACGCATTGTAATTTCTGAAGTTGCCTTCGTTGACAAAAAACAATTCTTTATTTCTCTGAACAGCCAAAGCATCTGTGAATGCTTTCAAATGTACAGTGTCGCCGATTTCAACGACGGAGCCGAAGATCATACTTTTAATATCCATTGTTTTTACGACAGAACCTCTTAGCGGCATAATGGCATCTCCTTATTTAACGGGAAAGAGGAACAAAAGGCCCGATGATCAAAGATTCCGGCGGTGTGTCAAAAACGGACGCCAACTGGATTGTATTCGCATCTCCTACCAGCAGAACGGATGAAGCACTCACCCCGATCACCCGGATCTGCCCGACACATAATTCACGGTTCACCACATTAAGTTCCATGGGGGTTCGCCCCTCCCTGTTGATTTGGAATTTGAGAAATGAAGCCATGTACGGCTTTGTTAATATCCGCCAGTAATGTCTTGTATACTTTTTCGTACAATTCTTCTTCTTTCAGATCTGCGCCCGGCTGCGCGCTGAAGAAGCCCAGATAATGATCGGCTCTTGCGGGAATCTGTTTGCGGATATCTTCCTTGATTATGCCGATATAGGGCTCTTCAAGATTCCTGCCGATCTGTTTTTCTGTATCTTTTATCAGGGTGTCCAATTCATTATCGATATAATGATTCAGTTTTTCCAGTGTCTCATCATAAAGGTCGGGATGGCGTACAAAAGCCTGGGTTTGCTGCGACCCTGGCGGTACTGAAAAATCTTCCACAGAATCCAGGTCAGCTGGGTTGATACCGATATTTAAAGTTCCCTCCAATGTTTCCACTTTTAACTGGTCAAACTTATATTCCAGCCTTTCCACAGTCACAGCGGGCTTTTCTTTCATTTGTTTCAGTTCATTTGTCAGGAATTGGATTGACTTTCTCAGTTGGGTAATCTCCTTCTGCTGCCTTTCTATGAAGAAATATAATTGCTGCATCGTGTAATTTGCCTGCATTTTGTACATCCACCACCCTTTTTTTAAAATTATAAAATGCTCAGGTTGTGAGTAACTTATTTGTCACTTAATGCTGCGTCCGGCTCCGACGGACAGGAGGTCCTAGTGTCGCCGGCGCCACAGGACGTGGCGCTTTAAGGCGGCCAGCGCCTAGCGACTAGCAAACTTCGCCCTCCTTTCCTCGAAAAAGCTTTGCTTTTTCTGCGTGGATGTTTATTCGAGGAAGTTGCTCAGAGCACTACGATAAGTCAACATCGGCTCCGACGCACAGGATGTGCTAGTGCAGGCGAAGCGACAGGACGTCGCTGCTTGAGCCTGCCTTCGTCGCCGTGTTTCCTTTATCTCATTGCGGAGTGCTCCAGTTTGTACGTCGCTAAACAGGCGCTTGAGCCTTTGTTCTTATAATGGAATTAAGCTGATTTCCTGCTGCGCCAGTTCGGTTTCGCCTGTTGCAGCAGGAGCAGGAGTAGTATAACCGCCCGTATTATATAAATGGGAAGAAGGGGTTATGACTCCCGCAGTACCGATTTGCAGCACCGAAGAGTTGGTAATACCGCCGATTTTGATCATTTGTATATGAATGGTCTGCTGAACATTTACAATCATGGCTTCCTCCTGTGCCATTATTTATAGGTTCAATAAGATGCCCTGATCCAGCCCGTCGGCATCATAACTGTTAGTGGCAGAGTTTTGGTTCCGAATCCTGATTCCTTCACCTGTATTAAATGATCCTGCACCCGCAAACGTTTTGGCATAGGAAATCGGATGGATTTGAAAAACATCCCCAATATTGAATGTCGCTCCTGTATTTACATTGATAATTTGAACGGCACCAACGAATCCGGGCAATACCGTTCACATCCTTCCATATCTCCGTATTGATCCATGCAATGTATTTTATGAAAAAAAATCGAATTGGTGATATTGCTTCTATTTTATGCATGATAGCCTCCATCCAAAAAATTCATCGCAGCAAGTATTATTGATTGTAGTTTTTTAGACAAACTTATACGATGGTGGTATAAAGAAATACGGAAGGGTTATAAAACTATTCTCATAAGGGGGCTTGGAATGGCCTGAAAGGAGCTGCGATGAATAAACATTTGGAACCGGTAAATGCAATGGAGAGAATCCAGGCTCTCGATGTTCTCAGGGGTCTTTCCCTGCTGGGGATTCTGCTGGTGAATATGATCGGCTTCCATTCGCCATACGGTTACTATAATCCATATGAATGGTGGAAGTATGGGGACCTGACAGTGTATGCGTGGCTGGATGTTCTGGTACAGGGAAGTTTTTATCCGATCTTTGCGATGATGTTTGGCTATGGATTGGTGATCATGCAGAGGCGTTCCGCAATCAGGGGAACTTCTTTTTGGAAAATCAGTTTAAGAAGACTTTCCGTTCTGCTCATTTTTGGAATCATACATGCTTTTTTTATTTGGTATGGAGATATTTTGATTACATATGCGTTGATGGGAATGGTCCTGCTCTTGTTTTTGAGGCTGTCCGGTCCATGGCTGATGGTATTGGGCTGGGCGCTTTATTTGCTGCCGCAGTTATTCTTTTCGGGCATGCTTGTCTTAGCGTCACTGTTTGATACTGCATCCCTCGCGGATTATATTGATATTGCGGGCCTCCAACAGGCTGAGATCACATATTCAAGCGGGAGCTTCATGGATATCACAATCCAGAGGATTGCAGACTGGAAGGCGAGCAATTTATCGGGCGGCCTTATCATATATCTGTTTTTAATATTGCCGATGATGATGATCGGGGCAGGGGCCGGGAAAATGCAATGGCTGGAAAAAGCAGGCAGCCAGTGGAAGAAGTGGCTTGTCATTTTACTTATTGCCCTTCCTGTCGGTATTGCCGTAAAAATGCTGCCTTTTTTCGCAGGTCTTTCCATCAGTTTTCAATACATACAAGATGCAATTGGCGGGCCGATTCTCGGCATGGCCTATATAGCCGCCATTGTTTTAATCATGAGGAGCGCCAAAGCTGCAAAATGGCTGCATCCGCTCAGTTCAGCGGGACGGATGTCGATTACGATCTATATCATGCAGTCCGTGATCGGGACATTGATATTTTATCATTACGGATTGGGGCTTTACGGAAAAGTTTCGTTGGCGACGGGGACTTGGCTTGCTTTTGCCATTTATATTATTCAGGTAATATTCGCCGAAATTTGGCTGGCCAAGTTTAAACAGGGACCCATTGAGAAGTTTTGGCGGTTTTTAACATATGGAAAAAATAAAAAAAGAGGTGCAGTCAATGAAGTTAATGAGCTTTAAATTTGAAGGTACAGAAAAATATGGAGTTGTTGACGACAGCGGCCAAAAGGTTTGGGATGTGCCTGCATTGGCGGAGGCAGCAGGCAAATTGGCTCCTCCTACCATTCTTGCAGGAATTGAAGGTGGCGGGCAATTTTACGAAAATGTAAAAGAGCTTGTTGAGTGGGGTGTGCAAAATGGAAAAGATGAGTGTTTGCATTCGTTGGAAAATATCACATGGATGGCGCCTATTCCGAGGCCAAGGAAAAATATTATGTGCGTCGGAAAAAATTACCGCGACCATGCGATAGAAATGGGGAGCGAAGCGGATATACCGGAGCATATCATGGTTTTCACCAAAGCCCCTACAACTGTTATCGGGCATGAAGCGCCTGTCGATGCCCACACGGAAGTGACCAATGAGCTTGATTATGAGGGTGAGCTGGCTTTGATCATCGGAAAGAGAGGGAAAAATATTCCTGAAACCGAAGCGCTCGATTATATTTTCGGCTATACAATCCTTAACGATGTAACAGCGCGTGATCTTCAAAAAAGACATAAGCAATTTTTCATCGGAAAAAGTCTTGACACTACCTGTCCGATGGGACCATGGATTGTGCACCATTCAGAAATCGATAATCCGAATGAACTTGCCATCCAGACGAAAGTTAACGGTGAAGTCAGGCAGGATTCCAATACGAAGCATTTCATCTTTCCGACAGAAGAAATTATTGCTACATTGTCACGTGGAATGACGCTTGAACCAGGAGACATCATTGCCACCGGCACTCCGGCAGGAGTAGGGAAAGGCTTCAACCCTCCGCGTATGTTAAAAAGCGGGGATCAGATCGAGATTACGATAGAAGGCATCGGCAAATTGCACAATTCTGTGAAATAGCATGTTTCCATTTGTCCGCCAATGCTAGTATGATAAGATTGGAAGGGAATCTATGGAAACAGCAAACACGTTTTTCGGGAGGAAGTTAATATGTTTGATTCGACTCATGCCCACATCACAACATGGGCAATTGCTCTCATTTTATTTGTCGTCGTTTTGGTGCTGCAAAAAGGCGGCAATCATAAAGGTGCCAAAATCACGCAAATGATATTGCGGGTCTTTTATTTGCTGATTATCGCAACCGGAGTGCTTCTTTTCTCAAAACACCAAAGCTATAATCCTGCACTCTACGGAGTAAAGTTCTTGGGCGGCGTTATTGTCATTGTCATGATGGAAATGCTTCTTGTCAGAACGGGGAAGGGAAAGAATACCGGCATTCTTTGGGCCGTATTTGTCATCGCCCTGGCCATCACTTTTTTCCTGGGGCTGAAATTGCCGCTCGGATGGAATATGCTTTCATAGGAATTGGAAAAAACCGTTGATTTTCAGCGGTTTTTTGTGATTGGAAAGCCCTTTTCTCAGAGTAGGAAAGTATAAGAAATTTTAGCTTTAAAATTTTGAACAAAGCCTTTTATTGTCTAGCTCCAGCGCCTATCGACTAGCAGACTTCGCACCTCCTCCTACGATAAGTCAACATCGGCTCGTTCCTCGCCGTGTTTCCTTTATCTCGTCGAAGGCACTCCAGTCTGTACGTCGATGGGCAAGGCGCTTGCGCTTTTCTTACGTAAATTACGACAAAAGGTCCTAGAAAAGCATATGCAGACTTGCTAATATGGATGAAATAAGATGAAGGGACAGGAAGGGGAAATCCATGTTACGGAAATAGCTTCTGCTTTATACTATGATTATCCTGGTTGGGGGATGCTCCGGCAAAAAAGTTGAGGATGAAACAAAACCGGCGGCGCGTCCGGATTCTTCTGAAAGCTCTCTTGCTGAAGAGGAAAAGCCGGGTGAAGGAGAAAATAGGAAAGCATCGGAAATGGACCTTTCCGAACTTGAAAGAATAAAGATTCCTGAAACAAAGGAAGAATTAGCCGCCCAGCCTGGAGGAATCTTGACGAATGATATTCCTTTTGAAGAAGAAACCAATATGTGGCCGAAAATTGGTCTTGGTGACTATAAGGAAGAGCTTTTGGATAAGCTGGGAGAAGTTACAGGAACGGTACAGGATCCGGAAACGATCTTTAAGGCCATGCAATACTATATTGGAAGTTCAGCTTTTGGGCGTGCGATTAAAGAGCTGGAAGATTATAAAATGGATTGGTATGAACCTTTTTTGCCAGAGCCCGAGGAACTGGAAAGCCACAAGGGGCAGGGGGATCCCGGCAAAGTATTAATTCTTCTCGATGCCAGCTCAAGCATGCTGCTTGATATTGAAGGAAAACAGAAAATGGACGTGGCAAAGTCAGCGGCCACCCGGTTTGCCAATACAATCGGCGGGACGCATGATGTTTCTCTCATTGTTTATGGGCATGCCGGAACGCAAAATGACGAGGATAAGGAATTGTCCTGTACAACCATTGATGAGGTGTATCCGCTACAGCCTTTTGATCCAAAGAAATTCACTGAAGCGGTTGATGGTGTAGAAGCAAAGGGATGGACACCAATTGCGAATGCGATTAAAAAAGCAAGGGAGAACATGTCAGGTTCAAAACAACCGGTCACTTTGTATATTATCAGCGATGGTGCGGAAACATGCAATGGCGATCCGTCGGCGGAAGCAAAAGCATTTGCTGATGAAGACAAGAGAAGGGCTGTCAATATAATCGGCTTTGATGTGGATACTTCCGGGGAAAGCTCCCTCAAAAAAGTGGCTGCTGCCGGCAACGGGGAATATATTTCTGCCAAAACGATTGAAGAATTAAACGGATCCATTGAGAAAAAATGGGTTCCATCCTTTTTGGAGGTAATGAGCAAATCGAATGAATTAATCAAGCATTGGGGTCAATCCTATGATTCATTAACGGCTGTGAACAGCCTGAAAAGCCATATTTATAACGCCGGCGTGGCTGAGAAAAACCGCTATTACTCTGCTCTGAATAGTATCCGGGGAGAAGGAATGATCACTCCTGAAATATACGAAGAAATTAAGAAGCTAATTGAAAAGAAAGCAGATTTATCATTAGAAATATCTAAAGACATGCAGACAAAAAAGCACGATGAGCTTGAGGCGGACCGCCAAGCAGTCATTCATCGGGTGAATGAGTGGAGCGAGCGGATGAATAAAATCCGGAATTCACAAAAATAAAAAGAATACAGGGAAGGGGGTGCGCAGAAATCATTTTTACTTTTCGGACACCCTCTTTTTTCTACTTTCAGAGGTACTGATTGAAGAACCGCTTGAAGCCAGGCGTTCTGCAAAGCGGTAAAAAAAACGCATTGTCTCGATGCATAAAATTGACGGGGGCAGGTGAAAAGGCTAATCTTAAAGGCGTAGATGTTATAGGGAGGTTACGGTTTTGAGCAAAAAGAGTCTGGTTTTCCTGCTGATTCCGTTTCTTCTTTTTTCCGCCGCCTTTTCAGCAAGTGCCGACAAAAAAGAAGAACGATTGTGGGAAGATGAAATCGTGTATTCACTTATGGTGGACCGATTTAATAATGGGGATAACAGCAATGATGAGGGAGTCGACCTTTCCGACCCGGCCAATAAATTCCAGGGCGGAGATTTCAGGGGCATCATCCAGAAATTGGACTACTTGAAAGATATGGGATTTACGACAATCATGCTGTCACCTGTTTTTAAAAATGAGGAAAATGGATTTCACGGGGAATGGGTCAATGATTTTTATGAGACAGACCCTCATTTCGGTACGATCGACGAGTTAAGGGAGCTTGTGAATGAAGCGCACAACAAAGATATGAAGATCATGTTTGAGTTTGTGACAACCCATGTGGGGCAGAACCATCCATGGACAAAGGACCCATCCAAGAAGGATTGGTTCAAAACAGAAGCCATGGATTCGGATAATAAATGGCTGAATGGGCTGCCGCAGCTTGACCTGAATAACAGGGAAGTCCAACGGTATCTGATCGATGCAGCCAAATGGTGGATCGGAGAAACAGGAGTTGACGGCTTCAGCCTATCAGGAATTGACCAAGCGCCAATTGAATTTTGGGCAGACTTCTCTGCTGCCGTAAAAGAGCAAAATGATCACTTTTACTTAACCGGGACAGCAAGCGGAGGCACTGAAGACTTGAAAAAGTACCAGGAAGCGGGAATTGCCGGCGTCGTTGATTCGGCCATGACAAAGCCTTTAAGAGATTCCTATTCCATTATAGATGTATCTTCCAAGTCATTGATGGATGTATGGGAAAAGAATAGTGCAGTCTATCCTGACCCTCAATCTTTGGGAGCCCTTTTCGACGACCGAAACTCAACCAGGTACACCAAAGATATGGTGGACAAAAAACAATACCCTGGAGCCCGGTGGAAGCTTGCACTTTTTTATCTGTATACACAGCCGGAAGTGCCGGTCGTTTTCTACGGTACCGAAATTGCGGTGAACGGGGATTTGCCTCCTGACAATGTCCCGGTGATGAATTTTCGGGCCGATGAGGAATTGATGGAATTTATCGGCCGTATAGGGATGATCAGGCAGGAACAGAAGGCGCTTAGCCGCGGGGATATGGAGCTTTTATATGAGAAAGACGGGATGCTTGTTTTTAAGAGGGAATATGAGGGTGAAACGGTTGTAGCCGCCATTAATAATACAACGAAGGACCAGACCGTGGTGATCCCGTCAGAAAAAATTGAGAATGATAAAGAGCTGCGGGGATTGTTTGCCTCTGATCTGGTAAAAAGCGAGAACGGTAAATATAAAATCGTTGTAGACAGGGAAATGATGGAAGTGTACAAGCTTGCTGATAAGGCAGGTTACAATGTGCCGTTCATCTTTTCGATTTTTGCCGTATTTATCGTCTTTGGCCTCTTTATGTATTTTGCCTGGAAAAGAGGGAAAAAGCGAAATCCATATGAGCAAAGCTGAGCTGCCGAGTTTTCGGCAGCTTCTTTGTGATTATTAAGCGTACTATGGAATGCTTTAATGTGGATAATTTTGTTCTCAACCATTAAGCACTTCTCCGCCATTTACATGGATCATTTGCCCCGACACGTAGCTTGCGTCATTTGAGGCCAGATAAACATAAGCCGGTGCCAGCTCATGCGGCTGCCCAGGCCTTTTCATTGGCTGGGTTGAACCGAACGTCCCGACATGCTCCGCTGAAAAAGTCGATGGAATCAGGGGTGTCCAAATCGGTCCCGGCGCTACCCCGTTAACACGGATTCCTTTCGTTGCCAAGGATGCCGAAAGAGAGCGGGTGAATGATACGATGGCACCTTTAGTCGCCGAATAATCGATCAAACCCGGGCTGCCCTTATAGGCTGTAATGGATGCGGTATTGATGATGCTGCTTCCCTGTTTCAGATGAGGCAGGACGGCCTTTGTCAAGTAGAACATCGAGAACACATTTGTTCTAAAGGTTTTTTGCAGCTGCTCGTCCGTTATTTCAAGAAGGCTCTCTTTCGGATGCTGTTCGCCCGCATTGTTGACAAGTATATCTATTTTTCCAAATTCGTCGATCACCTGTTTTACGATCTGCCGGCAATGGGCTTCATCACCGACATCACCGCGTATAAGCAGGCATTTTCTTCCTTCTTCCTCAATGAGTTTTTTCGTGTTTTGCGCATCTTGGTCTTCTTCCAAATAGCTGATGGCAACATCTGCCCCTTCTTTGGCAAAATAGATGGCAACAGCTTTTCCTATCCCGCTGTCTCCTCCGGTGATAATCGCCGTTTTTCCGTCGAGCTTTCCGCTTCCCCGGTATCCCGGATCAACAGATTTGGGAACAGGATCCATTTCCGACTCTATGCCGGGCTGATGATTCTGGACCTGCTCGGGCATCGTTTGCTTTTTGTTTTCGCTCATGCGTAGCCCCTCCTTGATCTATTGCATAAAAAATGCGAATGGATACATGTATCATTTACCCATTCGCATATGAAATATTCAATTTGATTTATCTGTAGTTGATGAACTGTACATCGATCGGCAGGTCTGCAGACCGGATGGCACTGATGATTTGCTGCAGATCATCCCTGTTTTTTCCGGTAACCCGAATTTGGTCATCCTGGATTTGGCTTTTTACCTTTAGCCGGCTTTCTTTAATGATTGTATTGATTTTTTTGGCATTTTCCTTATCAATGCCCTGAACGAGTTTGCCGCGTTGGCGAACGGTGCCTCCCAGGGCGCTTTCGATTTTGCCGTATTGAATATTCTTTACAGGGACATCACGCTTGATCAATTTTCCAAGCAAAACATCCTTCACCTGCGACAATTTAAATTCATCGTCAGAAATGAGTACAAGCTCATCATTCTCCAAAGTGATATCACTTTTGCTCCCTTTAAAGTCAAATCGGTTCTTTATCTCTTTCATTGCAATATTAATCGCGTTGGTCACCTCGGAAAGGTCAACCTTGGATACGATGTCAAATGAATTTTCCTTTGCCATAATCTACCTCCGGACAGCTTTTCCTTCATTATAGGTGAAAGGGAAGGGCAGGACAATAAGGAAAAAGTGTTTCCTCCAAGTATCCTTACTATCGAGGAAAAATGCACCATTTATTATCAAATAATTTTGCTGCAAGTGACCTTCAAAACGGCGTCCAATGTCAATAACGTGCGGCTATATTTGGAAATCGACCACAACAGTCCAACTTCTTCAGGAGAAGCATGGTTTGACCGCATCCAATTGGAAAAAGCGGATGTCTCATCCCCTTATAATCCGATCGGAAACAGCAGCTTTGAGAATGGATTAACGAGTTGGACGAAAACAAGCGGTACAGCCACAGTGGATCAAGCAAATGCTTACGATGGAAAGACATCCCTTAAAATGACCCGAACAACTGCCCAGGACGGCATTTAATACAAATAAGTGTTTAACATCAATCAAGCCATTGAATCTCCCAAGCCGTTTACCGTTACAGGGATGTCAAGAAGCAGCAAAGTAACGAACACGGTGGACAATGGGCCGAACAAAGATTATTCATTATGGGCAAAGATTGTGTATGCGGATGGAACGTCAGAAGATAAACAGGCCATGTTCCCGATCGGCACACAGGAGTGGAACCGCTCGGCCATTTATATCAATCCCTCAAAGGCGGTACAATCAGTTGAAATCTATCCGACTTTTAAGGGGAATAATGCAGGTACCGTATGGTTTGATTCGATCCGGCTGATCGAAGGAAACATCCTCTCTTCGGCTGTGTATGATGCAAAGAAAAACTATGCCGAGGCATTGACGGATGTCCTCAACCGCAAAACACAGAAGAAATATGATGAAGTCGGAAATCTGCTGGAGGAAACGGATCCAAAAGGCAATAAGAAAACCTATGCGTATGATGCCAATAATCGATTAAAGACGCTCAGCCTCCCTAATGCGTCGGTCGTTTCCTACGACTATGACAAAAACGGAAACAATACCGCGAAAACCATCAGTGCCGGCGAAAAAAGACAAACTTTCACCTATCAATATGACGAAGACAATAAAGTGACATCGGTCACCGATCCATTGAATCACAAGACCAGTTATCAATATGACGATAACGATAATTTGGTACAGACGATTCTGCCAAACGGGCAAATCATTAAAAACACGTATGACAACGCGGATCGCATCGATAAAATCTACTATAACAACAGCCTGGCCTTTGAATTTGTCAAAGATAAAAACGGTAACGAAACATTGATTGCCGACTCTCTTAATCAACTGAAAAAAGAGCAGGCATTTGATACGAAGAACCGGATGACGAACCAGACAATCAAAAAGAATGATGCCATCCTTGAGACGGTATCCTGGAAATATCCGGCCAACTCCGACAAGCTGGAGTCCACAAGTTTCTCGCACAAGGGAACGGCTCAAACGATGAGCTATGAGTATAATAAACTCGAACAAAATACGGTCGTAAAAAATAACGGCCAAACATTCCGGCTCGACTATGACGAGTTGGGCAATGTGACAACCTACTCCCCGCCAACGGAGTCGGCACCACCTATGTCTATGACCCGGCCGGACAGGTCATCTCCATGTCCACAAACAAAGTGGACACGTCAACCGGAGCCATGACGACCGTCATAAAAATACACCTATGATGCCAACGGGAACCGAACGGAAATTCTTTATAATGACGGGAAGAAAGAAACATACACGTACGACCATATGGACCAGCTTGTCCGTGAGACAAAGAAAGACGGTTCCGTTAATGAATACAAGTACGACGGATTCGGCAACCGGATTTATCAAAAGATCGGCAGCCAGGCAGCCGTTACGTCGACTTACAACATGCTCAACCAGCTGACTTCTTACGGGAACGAAACCATCAAATACGATCAAAACGGGAACCGGTTGGAAGATGGGAAGTTCACCTATCAATGGAATGCGGCCGACCAACTCGTATCCGTCACGAAAAAAGGAGAAAGCTCCCCTTTTGCAGAATACAAATATGATGATGACGGCCGAAGAATCCAAAAGAAGGTAAATGGCACCATCACCAATTACATCTATGACGGTGATAGCCTGAACGTCCTGTATGAAACGAATGCCAATGACCAGGTCCAGCGTTCTTATGTCTACAGCGCCGACGGCCAATTGCTGGCCATGAACAAACACAGTGGGAATACAGTCACTGCGACCTATTATTATCATTACAACCCGCGCGGCGATGTCATCGCCTTAACGGACCAATCAGGTAACGTTATCGCCAGCTACTCTTATGACAGTTGTGGCAACCCTTTGGAGGTAAAAAGGACCGGGATTACACTGGAAAATCCATTCCGCTATGCAGGCTATCAATATGATGAGGAGACCGGACTTTACTACTTGATGGCTCGTTACTACCATCCAACACATGGCGTCTTCCTGTCAATGGACCCGGATCCCGGTGATGACGACGATATCCTGACGCAAAATGGTTATACGTATGCCAATAACAACCCCATAATGATGGTCGATCCTGATGGAAAATGGTTCTGGTTAGCGGTGAATGCCGGTTTTGCGGCTTATGATGGATATAAGGCTTATAGAGCTGGGAAAGGATGGAAAGGTGTTGCAGGGGCAGCCGCTTCCAACTTTGGCCCAGGGAAAGTGTTTAAGGGTGCGAAGAAAGTCTATAGGTTTGCAAAGGGCACTGGTAGGCAAGGAAAACAAGCAAAGTTGAGGTCATTGATAAATGACCCTAAACAGCCGAAGCATGTAAGAGGTTGGATTCGGAATGAAAAAAGGCACATAAAAAACGGAAAAAGAAAAAATATTCGCGTTCCAATAGGATACGAGTTAGCTCATAAAAGGAGTTATGAAGCTAGAAAGGGGGCAAGTTACAAACATTCAAGCCTACAAGTTATAAGGAACCATCGATTACAGCACTTCTATGATGGATATGGTAAGGGTAGAAAAAATAAAAACGTTAGATGGAAATATGTGAAACGTTGAGGAGGTCACTAATTGAATAAGATAGAAATCGAAAAAACAATGCAAATGGAGCCGCGTAAGAGGTACGAGTATTTTATCAAAAAAATTGTTGACTTTGAAGAAGTCTGGTCTTTAAGTAATGAAAAAGGTTGGGTTACTTCAAAGGCGTCCGATGGCAGTTTAATGTTGCATTTCTGGCCTACAAAAGAGCACGCAAAATTATGTGCCATTAAGGAATGGGAGAACTCTACTCCGGAATCAATAGATTTAGAAGATTTTGTTGGTAATTGGTTACCTGGCATGCTGAATGACGGAGTGAGCATATCAATATTTTATAACAATATAGATTCAATCACTCTTCCAATAAATAAAATTATGGAGGATATTGAGGAAGAGTTAGAAAACTACTGAGTCCATCCTAGCAAGATAAGAGTAAAATAATCCCCATCTGTCTTTAGATGGGGATTTTACATATGTTTATTTATATTTATTGGACAATGTCAGAATGTATTCTCGTGCCCAACGCTGTCGGAAACACTTATGTATATGACCGAGCCGACCAAATTATCTCCATGTCCACAAACAGAGTGATATCAACCGGTTCCCGTTTTGACCATCATCCATTACGGTCAAATCTGGGAACTGTTTGGAGACGGTACAATACGTACCGATGGAATTTGTCCGACCAACTAGTATCCGTTAGGAAAAAAGGGGAAAGCACTCCTTTTGGAGAATACAAGTATGACGATGACGGCCGGAGAATCCAAAAGATAGTAAATGGCACCATCACCAATTACATTTATGCGGTGACAGCCTGAATGTCCTGTGTGAAACGAATGCCAATGACCAATTCCAGCGTTCTTATGTGTATAGTGCAGACGACCAATTGCTCGCGTTGAACAAACACAGCGGAAATACAGTCACAGCCACCTATTACTACCATTACAACCCGCGCGGTGATGTCATCGCCTTAACGGACCAGTCAGGAAACGTAGTCGCCAGTTACTCATACGACAGTTGGGGCAATCCATTGGAGGCAAAGCGGACCGGGATTGCACTGGAAACCCCTTCCGCTATGCAGGGTATCAATATGATGAGGAACCGGGTCTATACTACTTGATGGCACGCTACTTCCATCCGACCCATGGTGACTTCCTGTCAATGGACCCGGATCTCGGCGACGATGACGTTTTCCTGACATAAAACGGCTATACGTTCGCCAATAATAACCCGGTAATGATGGTGGATCCGGATGGACATTGGTTTTGGATGGCGGGAGGAGCTTTAATTGGGGGAGTATCTTCCTATAAAGCGGCTAAGAAAAAAGGGGCTAGAGGTTGGAAATTAGCCGGAGCAACTCTTGCAGGTGCAGCGATAGGTTCCGTTGGAGGGGTTGGAGCCGGGACTTTCAGAGCTGTAAAGGTTGCTAGAGCTGCTTATAACGCAAGAAAAGGGAGTCAATTTGTCAAGGGAAGAGCCGCTCACAACGCTTGGACGAAAGCAATGAAAAGAGTGGTCCCAGGTGGAAAGTATGATAAAAGATTAAGAGGAACAAAAAAAGCCCGGATGCAAAAGGTATATTCCTGCCGGGAGACACTAGCATTGCAGGAGGTTTTTATTCAAAAGTCAAGCGATTTTAACTTACGAAATAAGTTAGAAAACCGTCCAAAGACTGGTTGGCATAGAGAGAATAAGTAAATCACAGCTTTCACGTAAAATGGGGATATACCGCACTAGATTTTCCAGATCATCTTGCATTATTTAATTCAGAAACTGCACCAATTACTTGGTCCCAAAAAAGCAGACCAAGCTACTCGGAAAGCTTAATCTAATAGATTCATCAACCATTTCGATGTATCTTAACCAATATGAATGGGCAGATTTTCGAGAGACAAAATCGGGGGATAAAGATGAATACCTCCATTGTCTTTTCCATTGTCTTTTCCGCTGGCATTTCCCAACCAAATAAAATGATCCTTAAATCCTCGAGGCCTGTAGATGAAACGTAATTGGACGCATTAATTGTGGATAAACACGCCCTTCATGTATTTGACCGCGGTTATTTTAACTTTAAAAAGTTTGATGCCTATTTCTACGACGGTAAAGTGAAGTGTAGGAGTTTTCGTAATTCTCAGCAACCTCAATACCTGATTTTTTGCCGAGATTGTTCATAAATCATTATTTTATAAAAAGGGGGACATTCGGAATAAAAGGCTCTTTTATTAATAATAAAATATCCGCACAGGGGTTATTCGTGGAAAATGTCATATCAACCTAAATTACGAAAGTAAATTTGCTGAATACATTTTCCCTTATAAACCTAAAGTAAAAACAAGGCTGAACAAAATCTGAACTAGTTTACATTAACTACAATATAATCTATATCCTGAATCCGTGACGTAGTTTGTTAAAAGCTTGAAAAGCAGGCTGATTTTACCCATTTTC